>NZ_JBSFWJ010000019.1:0-99332 GCF_053592695.1 Saccharopolyspora sp. NPDC002578
CTCAGTCGGTCTCTCGCGAGGACAGCTTTTTCCCTCGTGGCGGAGCCACTTGGGAAAAAGATCCCGCAGCGAGAGACCGACTGAGGTTCCGCCACTGGACCACCCAAGCAGAACGACCGGCTAAGCCCCAGAAAGAAAACTGCCGGCAGAGGCGGTCGGGGGGCGCCTCTGCCGGCAGAGCCGGGGTTTTCGGGGTTGTGGTCGATGTCGGGGGTTGGTCGGGGGGTCGGCCGCACGCCGCGGCGCGCGGCAGGGGATCAGCGGATGCGTTCGCGCGGGACCGTGATCTCGGCGTCGGTTTCGCCGCCGTAGGCGTAGGCGTACGGGTCGTAGCCGGGCTGCTGCCCGTAACCCGCTTCCTGCTGCGGCCACGCGGGCGTGCCGTCGAGCTGTCCGTGCTGCTGCACCGGGCCGCGCGGCGGTTCCGGCAGTGCCGGTTCCGGTTCGGCGGCCTGCGACAGGTGCTGCATCACCCAGTCCCGAGCCAGCGCACCGGGGGAGGTGCCTTGCCGGGCGGCGAGCTCCTTGAGCTGCTCGTTGGCCATCAGCGGCAACCGCAGCTGGTGGACCTCCGCCCCGCCGAAACCGCGGCCGGTGCCGGTGGTTTCGAGGTCGTCCTTCGGGGCCAGGGCCGCGAGGTACGAGTCGAGTTCGTGATCCGGCTCGTTGGCCTGCTGCTGGTTGGCGGACTTGCCCCGCTGATCCTGCTGCCGGCGTCCGGTCTTGATTCGTCCTAGAGCCACGCGCACACGATAACGGTTTTGTTGCGAAACATGGAGTGCTGTGTCCGCATTCATGGCGGCGTGTCGGACGTACCGCGCCCCCGCGGGTGGCCGGAATGGGAGTCTCCACGGGTGAACCAGCCGCCCTCGCTCCTGCGCGCGAGTTCCGCGCCGCGTCCGCTTCGTTCGCGATCGTCGCTGGTGATCGGCGTTCTCGGCGTGCTCGCCGCGCTGCTGCTGCCGTTCGCTCCGGTGCTCGCCGACCAGACCACCGTGACGTGGCCGCAAGCGGGAGCCGCCCCGGAATCGACCACGGCTTTTTTCGTGCCCTACGCCCCCGCCGAGACGCACGTCGACGTGCCGTGCCCGGTCGTGCGCGCAGGGCAACGGGAACCGGGGCCGACGACGTTGGTCGCGAGCACCCGTCCCGGCGCGCCGTCCACGGGCTTCGCGGTGGTCGCCGCGGACGGTGATCTGCTGGTGCAGATCGGTGGCAGGCAGGTGCACCGCGGACCGATCCCCGCCGGTGACTGCGCGGTGCGGCTCGACGCCACCGGCGCCGGGAGCACGGTGCGGATCGGCGCGGACACCGCGGTGCTGCCCGGTGACCGGGTGCGGGAGGTCTTCGCGTTCACCACGGACCTCCCCGCCGAGCAGGCCCGAGGCTTGGCGGTGCACGCCCGCACCAGCACCTGGTTCGAGAACTCGCCCACCGGCGCGAAGATCGCGCTGATCGGCGCGCAGCTCGCCCTCGCGGCGGCCGCGCTCACCTTGCTCGCCCGCGCCGACCGGCGCCGCGGGCGCGGGGACCGGCCGGCCGACGAGCCCCTCCCCGACGGAGGCGCGGACCCCGATCAGCACGCGCCGGCCGGAGCCACCGGAAGTCGGCGGATCGGCTCCTGGCCGCTGGACCTCGGCGTGCTCGTCACCCTGCTGATCTGGGCGGTCCTCGGCCCCCGCACCCCCGACGACGGCTTCACCGAGGGCATCGTGCGCAACGCGCTGCACTCCGGCGCGTTCACGAACTACTACCGCTGGGAGAACGCGGCCGAATCCCCGTTCACCGCGGTGCTCTTCCTCGTCGAGCCGCTGATCTCGCTGCACGCGAACCCGCTGGTGCTGCGGTTGCCGAGCCTGCTGGCGGGGTTCCTCACCTGGCTGCTGCTGAGCCGCGGCGCGCTGCCCGTGCTGCTGCCCGGCCACGCCCGCCTCGGCCGGGTGCGCGCGCTGCTCGCCGGTGCGCTGCTGCTCTGGTGGCTGCCGTTCGACCTCGGAGTGCGCCCCGAGCCGTTCGTCGCGTTCGGCGCCACCGTCGTGCTGACCTGCGTGCTGCGCGGCACCCGGCGGGAGGGCCGGTTGCTGCTGCTCGGCTGCGGCGCGCTGGCGGCGGGGCTCACCGTCGCGGTCAACCCGGTCGGCGTCACCGCGGCCGCCCCGCTGCTCCTGCTGGCCCCGCGGATCTGGCGGACGCTGCGCGCCGGGGGCTCGCCGTGCGGAGCGATCGCGCTGCTGGCCTGCGTCGGGGCGGTCGGGCTGGTGGCGATGTTCGCCGACCAGTCCTGGTACGGCGTCAGCCGAGCCACCGAGCTGCACCGGTTCTACGGGCCGAACGTGCCGTGGTTCGAGGAGATCCGCCGCTACGAGTACCTGCTCGGCTTCGACGACGAGCAGGGCGGCCTCGGCCGCCGGTTGCCGGTGCTGATCACGTTGCCGCTGCTGGCCTGCTCGGTGCTGCTGCTCGCGCGCGGAAACCGGGCGCTGCCCGGCCTGCGCGCCGCGCACGTGGCGCCGGTGGCGTTCGCGCTGGGACTGGGGATGTTGTGGCTGACCCCGTCGAAGTGGACGCACTACTTCGGCGCGCTCGCCGGTCTCGGCGCGCTCGCGCTGACGGTGTCGGTGGTGCTGCTGGTGGCGGCACGCGACGAGCTCGTCGGCCTGGTCGGGACCGTGCTGCTCGTGGTGGGGATCAGCGTGGCGTTCGCGGGTCGCAACGAGTGGTTCCTGCACTCGGACTTCGGGGTGCCGCGCGCGCAGGCCCCGTTCGCGCCGTTCGACGGCCCGCTGTCGTGGATCGCGCTCACCGGGGTCGTGCTGCTGTTCGGCAGGCGGCGCTGGCGGGCGGTGCTCGGCCGGATGCCCGCGGTGCTGGGCGTGACGGCCGTCGTGCTCGGTGTGGCGGTGCTGCTGGTGTCGTTCGTCGTCGCCCCGTTCCGGCAGCTCGGCGGCTACTCGGTCGGCGCGCAGAACATCGGGCACCTGACCGGCGGCGACTGCGGCATCGCCGACCGGATCGTGACCACCCGCGATGCTCCCGGCGGACCGCTGCGGCCCGTCGCGGGCGGCGGCGACCGGTCCCGCGGCTTCGTCGAACGCGGCGGATTCCCGAAGTTCCAGGCGCCGCCCGCCCCGCCGGGCACCGGCAGCGCCACCTACCTGTGGGGCAGCCTCGACGGCGGCGGTGCCGCGACGGGCGAGCTCACCAGCCGCTGGTTCGCGCTGCCGCCGCCGCGGGCGGATCAGGAGCTCGCGCTGTCGGTGGCCGGGCGCACCGGCGACGGCAACCGGCTCGTGCTGGAGTTCGGCCGGGACTCGCGGCCGATCGGGCAGCGGGTGCTCGACGACTCCTGGAAGGACGACGACGAACGCCGCACCTACCCCAGCGACCGCGTCGTCGAGGACGCGCCGCAGGACCGCCCCGAGTGGCGGGAGGTGCTCCTCGGCGCCGCCGAGGTGCCCGTGGGCGCGAACACCGTGCGCGTCCTCGCCGCCGACGCCACCACCGACGACGGCGGCTGGCTCGCCACCACCGGGCCGCGGCTGCGGGACGTGGCACCGCTGCGGGCTTCGCTCGGGGGCGCTGTCTACGTGGACTGGGCGATGGTGTGGGACTTCCCGTGCGAGCGCAGGTCACCGCGGGTCGCGGGCGGTCTCGCGCAGGCGCCGACGACGCTGCTGACGCCGCCCGACGACCTCGGTTTCGCCGGGCAGGCCCCGTTCGTGCGGGAGATCGGCGGCAGCTTCGCCGGAATCCGCGAGGTCGGCGTCGAAGGCACCGTCGCGACGCGGCTGCTGGGGGCCCAGCGGCGACCGCAGGACGCGGACTGGGGCGAGCTCGTCCGCGTCGCCTACCCGATGCGGCGCGACGCCTACGACACCGCGACCAGCACCGAACGGCGCTGGGGCTGGAAAGGCGACCGCACTCCGCTGGGCTACCCGGGCAGCGCGGCGAGGCCGAGCGGCTGATCGGTGCCCGGGACCCGGGAACGAGGTACCCCGGACAGCGGAGGACCCCCACGCCAGGGGGAGGAGCGCGGGGGTCGGAGGGGATCTCCACAGTCGCTGACCGGGGGTGGATCAGCTTCACGATTGTGGCATGGCTTTCCCATTTTTGGGAGGGACAGCCAGGAAACGTTGCTACCCGTTGTCACCTGAATCGCCCAAACGTCAGCGAGCTTCACTCGAAGGTGAGCATCCGGCCACCGTTGGACGAGGGCGAGCGGGCCGCCGCCCTCCGCGATCACGCCCACCTGCTCGATCCACCCGGAAAGAGCAATCCCCACCCGCGCTGGGGCGGGAGGAGCCCGTGCCCGAGAGCTCCACCGGCACGTCCGCGGCACCCCGCCCCTAGCCCCGCGCGACGCGACGGGCGCTCTCCACGCGTGATCGCCGGAGCTTGGGCCGTGGCCTCACGAGCTGCGATGATCCGTGCTCACCGGCCGGTCCTCCCGGCAGGACCGGGCGATCGACGACGGCGGCTTTCCAGAGTGGACGAGACATCAGGTTCGGCTTGGACGGTCGGCCGGTCCGAAGTGGATCGAATCAGCCCGAACGATTACGCAGCGTCTCAAGCGAATCACTCTGTGGGGGGCTGCGGCTGTGTACAAGCTGTGGATAACCTGCGGCCGAAACCCGAGCCGGGGAGGCACCATGTACGGGTCGCTGGACGTACGGAAGTTCTTGTCGCAGCAGGAAGAAACCGCTAGCCGATCAGCCTCGGTGGTGCCTGCGCCGCGCAGCGGCGAGCCCTCCGGGATCACCGACGAGCAGGTGCACCGGGCGCGGGTCGCGGTGGCGCGCAGTTCGGAGGACGCCGAGGACTGCCGGCTGCTGCTGGACATGCTCGGACTGGTCCCGGACGAGGACGGCGAGCCGCCGGTCACGCAGTGAGTCGCCCGGCCGTGATCGGAGCCGATCACCGCATCCGGGTCGGCACTGGTCCGGAGCGGCTGCGAGCGGTGTCCGGTGCGGGCGGGCGGCGGCCCGGTGATCGGCGGCGACATCGCTGGGCACCGGCGTACCGGTGTCCGGACGGCGAGCCGGCGGCGGCGCCGCGGTCAGGGCCGGGTGCCGTCGAAGCAGGGCTGTCTTCCCGCGAGGGCGGGCACCCCCCGGTGGCTCGCCTCGCGGGAAGACGTCGAGCCCAGCGGCGGGCTCGGTGAAAACATACCGTGCGGTTTCTTTTGCGTTCCCTCCAGGTCACCGGTCGGTTCCAGCAAGATCACCGACGGGACACGGGAACGGCGGATGGGCACGTGCAGGGGCGGCGGGGTAACTTCGCGTGGCGTAGTTGATCATCCTTTCGTGGGCCGTGTCACCGGATCTAGTTACGCCGAGATCTCGCGCTGAGCATGGCCGACACTCCAGCCGCCGGAGCCGTGCCATGCCCCAGCAGCGTCGGGCGCAAGTCACCCGCCGTGCCATCGTCATCGCTGCTGCCGAGGAGTTCGACCGCGTCGGCTTCGACGCCACGCCGCTGAGCGCGATCCTCCGCCGAAGCGGTGTCACGAAGGGCGCGTTCTACTTCCACTTCCCGTCCAAGGACGCCGTCGCGGCCGCGCTCGTGCGCTTCCAGGCCCAGGTGTGGGCCAAGATCTGGCAGCGCTGGACGTCCCGGGGCCTCGATCCGCTGTCCACCGCCGTCGAACTCGTCGACGAAGTGGTCCGGATCCTGGAGCACGACGTGGTCGTCCGCGCCGGCGCCCGGCTCGCGATGCGGGACCAGGACACCGTCGCCCGCTGGGAGCAACTGCTCACCGGGCTGCTGCGGAGCTCCGCGGAGAACGGCCTGCTGCGCCCCGAAGTCGATCCCGTGGCCGCCACTCGTGTCCTCTACGCCACGCTCGTCGGCGTCCGCGTGCTCAGCGCGAGCCGCGCGATCGGCGCGGCCCAGCAGACCGGCGAGATCTGGCGGCTCATCCTCGGCGGCATCGCCACCGCCGACTGGTTACGAAACAACCCCTCGGTCCCCGCCGCCGCCCCGCGCCCAAGCTGAGACCGCCGTCACAAAGATCGTTTTTCGCCCCGAAGTCCTCCCGGGCGAGCCTGCGCCCCTGTTTCCGTCGCCGCTCCGCTCCGTCGCGCCCCGCCGGACCGAGGTGCCGACCGAGTGAAAAAAGCTGGTCAGGTGGCTACACTCGTCCGTGGTCGCGCTCGCAGGAGCGAGCGTGGAGCGGGCCCGCGCCGCTTAAGCACCCCCCGGTGCGAGGCCCCTTGAGGCGTGTCGTAAGCTTTCATCACTGCCAACGGGGCGCCCCGAAAGGGAAAAGCCGGTTGGAGGTAAGGCCGGGTCGGTGTCGAATCGGCCAAGCCCCCATCGTCTAGCGGCCTAGGACGCCGCCCTTTCAAGGCGGTAGCGCGGGTTCGAATCCCGTTGGGGGTACGCAACAACAGAACATGGCCCAGTGGCGCAGTTGGTTAGCGCGCCGCCCTGTCACGGCGGAGGTCGCGGGTTCAAGTCCCGTCTGGGTCGCCAGAGCGTTCGGCTGAGAGCCGGCCGCCATGGCCAGGTAGCTCAGTTGGTACGAGCGTCCGCCTGAAAAGCGGAAGGTCGGCGGTTCGACCCCGCCCCTGGCCACGCTCTTGAGCTGCGAAAGCAAGCCCCACCGGATTCCGGTGGGGCTTGCTTCGTCTCAAATGTCGTCTCAGTTGTCGTTCCAGAGCAGCGCGTTGAGCTGCTGGGCAACGTCTCGCCGGATCTCGTCGGTGACGTGCATGTAGCGCTTCTTCATCGTCGGGGTCGACCAGCCCATCAGGTCCATCACGGTCCGGTCCGGGACTCCGAGGACGAGGAGCGTGGTCGCTGCGGTGTGACGTGCGTCGTGCAGCCGAGCTTCCCGTACCCCGGCTTCGGTCAGCAGCTCCTTCCACTCGTCGAGGTCCCGCCGCGGATCGAGCGGCTTGCCGTTGGGCTGGGCGAAGATGAACCCGCCTTCGTGCCACTCGCTACCGGCTAGCTCGCATTCGGCCTGCTGCTGCTCCTCGTGCCGCAAGAGCATGCCGAACAGCTCGTCGGGCAGTCCGATGGAGCGTCGGCCCGCGGAGGACTTCAGCTCGACCAGGACGAGCCCGCCGCTGCGGCGCTGGGGGCACCAGCGGGCATGGTCGGTGCAGTCCGCCGGGCACGGTTGCGGGCAAGCGCGGGTGTGCCGCTTGCACTGCTCCGGGCAAGGCTTGACCTTGTGGTACTTCGCGCCGCACGCGTGCGGGTCGGAGCACCCGTGCTCCCAAGTCCGGCGCTGGATCGCTTCCCGGATCTTCAGGGCCTTCTTCCGGCGGTCGAGCCGGGGCCACTTGAGGCCGAGTGCTTCGCCTTGCCGGATTCCCAAGGCGAGCGCGACGACGTACCGGACTCCGTTCCGCCGTTCCAAGGCTGCCTTGATGACCTGCTGAACCTCGTCCGGCTCAAGCGGCTCGATCTCCTCTTCCTCGATCCTCGGCGCCTTGGCGAGCGAGACGGGATTGCGGTTGATGTAGCCGCGTCGAAGCGCTTCGCCGAACGCGGTCCGAGCCGTCCGGTGCACTTGGTGCACGGTGGCTGGCTTGAACCCGGCTTGGAGGAGCTTCCGGTACAGCTTCTCGAAGTACTCGGGATGCTGTTGGATGCGGTCGATCCGGTGCGCGCCGATGCCGGGGTTCAGGTGCTTGAAGATGGCCGTGCGGTACCCGCGAAGCGTCTTGTACCGGACGGTCAGCGGCGCGATCTCCTCCACCCAGTAGGTCAGCAGGTCCTCGACGCACTTGAACCGGGAGCGACTTGGCTGATCGATCCGCCCTTCGGCCCGGGAACGTTCGAGCTTGCCGATCTCGGCGACGACCTCGTTCCTTTCTTTGCGCTGGATGTGCCGCCGAATCGTCTTGCCGTCGTCACCGACACCCATGGTGACCCGGCCGTGCCAGTAGCCGTCTTTGCCCAGGTAGATGCTCGAACGGCCGTTGGCGCCCCTGGTCTTGTTCTCCACTCGAACCTCCTTAGGCTGCGCGCTGCTGGTCGGGCTGGTCTTGGATGAGTCGTGCGGCGTACTGATCGATGGCCTCCTTGGGGATGCGGCGGAGTCGGCCGATGCGGACGGATTCGATTTCGCCGGAGCGCACCAGGGCGTAGGTGGTGGTGCGGCCGATGCCGAGCTGTTCGGCGGCTTCCTCGACGGTGAGGAGCACGCGGGTCGGCAGGGAACGGACCTCGGCTCGCGGCTCGGGCTTCTCCTCTTCGGCGAGCAGCGCGGCGAGCTTGGCGAGCGTGCTGGCGATCTCGGTGGCTCGGTCGGTCACGCTGCGCCCCTTTCGTTGGTGTCGGCGGGGGTGTCCGTCCCAGGTGTCCCGGTCGTCCCGACGCTGGTCAGGCTGGGACGGCTGGGTTCGGCGGGACGCTTCGATCCGTCCCAGTGGTGCGAGGCGTCCCGCTCTGAACTGGGCGGCGACGCTTGGGACGTCCGGGACGGCTCATCCCCGGAGGGCGAGCAGTAGCGGTTCCAGGCGTCGAGGAAGTCGCTTCGGCGGTAGCCCTTGGATTGGCTTCCGTCGGGGAAGCGGACGTTGCCGGAACGGATGTCGAACTCTCCGAGCAGCCGGGCGAGCTTGGCTTGGGTGAGTCCTTGGGAGCCGTAGTCGCGCCAGGGGGCTTCTGGGTCGGCGTTGAGGTGGCGGATGAGTTCGGCGCTGGCGATCTCGTTGTGATCGCCGAAGCCGGTGCGGCAGTCCACCAGCAGCCGGGTGCGCAAGGTTCCCTCGTTGTCGCCCTGGGTCTCAGCGATGAGCGTTCGGGCTGCTTGCCGCGCTCGGTCCGGCCAGTCGCCGCCCGCGTGATCGGCGACGGCGATCAGCGGTTCCCAGGTGTCGGCGGCGCGGTCCTCGACGGGCATCGGCGGCACCGCGCGTTCGAGGGTCGGGAGATCGCTACGGAGCCAGTTCCCGACCCGCTCGGCGAGTTCCAGGAGAACCGGCCGGTCACGGCGGTGCCGGTAGGGAAGCACTGATTCGCCGGGTGCTCGGCGGCGCATCCGGATGATGACGGCGCGGTCTTCGATGGTGTCGGGCATGGTGCCGATTCCCGCGAGCGCGGCCATAGCGAACGTGGGGATCGACTCGACGCGATTGTTGGTGGCGTCGTAGCGCTTGGCCGGGCGGTTGCGTTGGTGTCCGGCGTTGAGCAGGCCGCGCAGGTCTTCGTTGCCGTCGGCGTTCGGGCCGAAGATGGTGTCTGCCTCGTCGACGAGCATGGTGGGCGGGTCTTCGGTGATTGATCGGTAGACGGCGGCGGGGCTGGCGTTGACGGTCAGGAACGGGTCGTGGCAGGTCGCTTCTACGACGTCGAGCAGGCGGGACTTCCCGCAGCGCTTTTCGGGTGCGCGGATCACCAGGCGTGGGGCGTGCGCCCAAGCGGGTTGTGCATGGCTGGCGGCGATCCACAACGTCACGGCGTCGGTGGCGTGCGGGCTGGGCAGGATCACGTAGCGGGTCAGGGCTGCGTGGAGTTCGTCGAGCAGTGCGGCGCCGGTGCGGGCGGGCTGGGATGTCATCGGGCTGTCTCCGGTGGAGTCGGGAGTGGTCATGCGGTGCGGCCGAGGCCGAGCAGGGATTCCGGGCCGTCGTGGCTTCCGCGTTGCCAGCCGCGTGCGGCGTTGCGGCGGGCGGTGGCTTCTTCGAGCGGTTTGCCGGTGCGCTGGCGGCGGCGGATCGCGGAGGCCACCAGGGCTTCAACGGCGTCGTGTTCGGACCATGGCGCGGCGTCGTGGACGGCGAGATTCGCCAGCCGCCGGGCAGAGGCGTAGACGAGTCGCCACCGCTCCCCTTCGCGGGTTTCGACCTTGTGCAGCTCGGCATCCCAGACCCGGCGCCAGTAGCCGGGCGCGTGGTCTCCGATCGGACCGGCCGGAAGGTTGGGAGCTTCCACCGGCTTGACCTCCAAAGCCGGAGGAACGACCCGCGGCCTCAGCCACGCGGGCAGTGGGGCGATCTCGATCCCGAACGACACTCGCTCGTAGCGGCCGAAGAGGTCTTCGGGTGGTGCGGTGATCCCGCAGCCCGGTGCGACCACGTAGCCGCCTTGTGCCCGGATGTCGATCTGGTGGCCGACCCGGCCGGTGGCATCGCTGCTGACTTCCAGCTCGCCAGGGGCGCGGAAGTACAGGTGACGTCCTTCGCTGGGGGTCTCGACGGTCAGCGTCTCCGGCCAGGCCACGTCTTCGGCCGCGGTGATGGCGTGCAGTGCTTCCAACCCGTCCGCGACCGAGGTGGGCACGTCGTGTGCGGCGGGTGCGGCTGGCTTGGGCTTGCGGTCCAGGTCGAGCACCACGAGTCCGGACGCACCGGTACTGATCGCGACGTTCGCTCGTGGAATCCGCGACCACCAGCGCCGGATCAGGTCCAGGTCGGTGGTCGCCGAGAGGCAGCCGTGGCACGGACGCTCGGCTGCCAGGCACCCGCATTCCGCCGGGATGCACAGCTCGGCCCTGCATCGGGAGCAGTTGCCGAACGGGCGCTTGCTGTTCGGCCGCAAGGGAAAGACGTGCAGCTCGTGGCGCGCGAGCCAGGTGGCGAGTTCGAGGGAAGTCGTCATGGTCTCCTCCTTCATGCGGCGTGGTCGGGTGGCGGCAGATCGCGGGTGCGCCGAGGTCTGCCCGTGCGGAGCGCGGGCATCCGGCGGGCGTGTTTGGCCCGGTACATGCGGCGATCGGCCGCGCCGAGCAGGTCACCGAGCGGAGTGCCGGCTGCGGCGACGGTGAGCCCGACGCTGCCGAGCGCGGTGATCTGATGGCCGCGTACGTCGAGGGGTTCGGCGAGAGCGGCTGTGATCTCGTTGGCCCGGCGCACGGCGTGTGTGCGGGTGGTCCGCCCGAGGTGGACGGCGAACTCGTCCCCGTGCAGCCGGACGGCTCGCTCACCCGGAGCGGTGTTCTCCGCGAGGCGGGCGGCGACGGCGGCCAAGACCTCGTTGCCGAAGTCGTGCCCGTGGGTATCGTTGATGACCTTGAAACGGTCGAGGTCGATCAGCAGCACTCCGACCAGTCCCGATTGACGGGTGCGGCGTGCGTGGCGGCGTAGGGCCGAACGGTTGCCGATGCCGGTCAGTTCGTCGGTGTGGAGACGTCGGTGGAGCGTGACGGCCGTGGCGGTGGCGATTGCCGCCCAACCAGCGGTAGCCAGCGGCAAGGTGATCTCTGCGAACATCAGGTGCGCCTCCTGCGCAAGGGGGTGAAGTGGTCCCGCCCGGCCGGACTCCGGCCAGAGGAAGCCGGGCGGGGCCGCGGTCTTCGTCAGCGGTTGCGGCGGTTGCTGTGGTGCAGGCGCCGGTAGGCGTTCCACGCCTTCAGCCCGATCCGCGGGCGCAGCCCGGTGGCGCGGCAGCGCGGGCAGTGGCGGATGGCCCGGATGAACGGGGAGCGGAGCTTGCCCGTGCCGCCGCAGGTCCGGCAGGCCTTGAATGGCCAGATCTTGCAGCTCGCCGCGTAACCGAGAGTGATGACCAGCAGGGCGGCGAACAGGAACGCGGTTGCCGAGTCGGTGGGGGTCATGGACGGCCTCCTGGCGGTTTTTGGCACGCGTCGGCCCAGGCGCCTCTAGGGGCTAGGGCGCTGGTGGGAAATGGGTGGGTGTCTAGCGGGGTCTCTAGGTCTAGAGGTGGCACCGTCTAGGGCTAGAGCCCTGCGGCGGGCTATCCGGCGTCGCGGTGACGGTTACGCTCCGCAACTTCTTCGGTGATGTCGGCGCGGGTGATGCCGATGCGGCTGGCGCCTTTGCCCTCATCGCTGGTGCCCCAGACCTGCCCGGTGCGGATGCCGTGGCGCTTGAGTGCGGCGGTGAGGTCGGCGGCTTCCCGGTAGGTGCTGTAGGTGTCGGGGCGGAGTTCGTAGAGGCGGGCGATGACGCGTTCGTTCCAGACCTTCTTCTCGGTCTCCGGCACCACGGTGAGGACGTCTTCGAGCAGGGTGTCCCGGCGGGTGTCCTGTTCGGACTCCAGGCGTTCGCCGATGGCGTGGCCGGTCAGCGTTCCGGCCTGTTCACGGAGGTTCCGGGCGTAGGCCACGACCTTCTCCGAGGCTGGTCCGTCGAGCCCGGCGACGGTGCGCACGATCTGAGCCTCGGAGCCTTCGCCGACGAGGTAGCCGATGCCTTTGTCGTCCCACGCGAACGTGGTGGCCCGTACGCCCTGCTTGTACTTGGAGGTGCCCAACACCATGTCGTTCTCGGTTTGTCCCTGGACTTTCAGGCAGAACCGGGTGGAGACGTTCGCGGAGATTCCCGTGGGCAGGGACTTCGCGTCGGGGCGTTGGGTGGCGAGCATCAAGATGATGCCCAGTGCGGGGCCGCGTTTGACCAGGTCGGTGCAGATGGCTTCGAGTTCTTCGCCGTAGTCGGGGTGTTCGAACCACACCTGGCATTCGTCGACGCCGATGACGATGGGGTGCAGGCGGAAGGTCTTCTTGCTGGCCAGGTCGGGGGTGACCTTGTTCTCCGGTGCCTGGCCCTTCTTCGCCAGATCGCGGATGAGCTTCGCCCGCCGCCGCAGCTCGTCGCGCAGTCCGCGGAGGTCGGTCACGGCCTGGTCGATCTCCTCGGGCTCGTCACCCACTCCGTGCACGTGGGTGACGGGTTCCAGGGGGTCGAGGTCGCCGGTGCCTTTGAGGTCGTAGGTGTGCAGTTCGGCGCGGGGGTCGAGTGCGGCGATGAGCAGCAGCTCGCGCAGCGCGAACGTCTTACCCATCCGTGGAATCGCGCCGATCGCGACGGAGGTGAACATCAGCCGGAGGTCGACCCACCGGCCGCGCTGGTCGGTGCCGAAGGGCTGGGACTGGAACAGATCGACCCGGTTGCCCTTGCGCAGTGCCCAGGCGGGTTGGGTGGCCTTGCGCATGTCCTGATCGCCTACCCAGAGCACGAGGCGTCCGGCGTGTTCGGTGTTGTCGGGTTCCGGCCACACGCACCCCAACGGGCGGCGCAGTCCGGAGGCGAGCTTGGCGCGGCGCTCCATGATGTCGCCGGGCGTGACACCCGGCGGCAGGTCGATGTCCGCCCGCCACCCCTTCCCGTCACGGGCGATCGGCCGGGGGAACCCCACTCCGGTTCCGCCCTTGCCCAACGCCTGGTTGATCAGCGAGATCCCCAGGGATGCCAGCGCCGTTTCCACCGCACCGGAGGTGAGCTTGGGGACCTTGGTGGACTCCACCGCCCGCGACGCGATCGGCTTGTCAGAAGGCGCTCCCAACCAGCCCAGACCGGCGAGAGCAGCGGTGACGAAGACCCACTGCGCGATCTCCGGCAGCAGCTCCCGCACCAGGAAGATCGCTACGACGCTCGCAGCGCCGAGGCCGGTGGCGATCACAGCTCTGGCCCGGACTCGGCCGTCCCGCTGCTGGGAGAGCTTCAGGTACTCGGCGGCGTCCTCTCGTCGGGCAGAGGCGTACCGGACCGGACGTCCTTCGGCGTCGGTGACCCAGTTGAGCAAGGCGCGCAGCAGCCGGAGGGTTCCTTGCGGAACTCGCGCGAGGATGCGTCCGAGGTAGAGCGGGCAGCGCACCGCGTGGTACCCGGCGGTGTGTCCGCTGTAGCCGAGCGCCCACCGAGCGGTAGCTCGGAATTCCTGCGGGTCCTTGGCCCAAGCGGGGAGGATCGGCAGCCGCTTCTCCGGTCGCATCAGCGGCGACGTGGTCTCGGATTTCTGCTCGGGCTGGTCGACGGTCTCCGGCTCGACGATCTCGCCCTCGACCACCTCCGGCTCCTGGGTTCCGGGCTGCCGGGAGTTGGGAGCTTCGACCCTCTCGGAGTGCAGGTGCAGCACGCGGGCGGTCTGCTGCTCGGGCTGGTCCTGGTGCTCACCGTCGTGGTGGGTCATGGGGTCACCTCCGCGGGGTCGGTGTGCAGTAGGTGGGTGAGGGCCGCGCCCATGCCGAGAACGGCGACGGGCAGGCAGGCGACCAGGGTGGTGATCCACCAGGGAGCTGAGGTCATGCCTGCGGCGGTCATGAGGTGGTAGGCGATTTGTCCGAGTGCGCCGAGCCCCAGCGAGCCCAGCGCAGAGATGCGGGCGAAGCGGCGTGCCCGGTGCGGGACCTGTCCGGAGAGCCAGACCCGCAGTGCGTAGGCGGCGTAGGTCTCGACTCCGATGGGGAGCGTGATCGCGGTGTTGAGCTCGAACCTGGGTCCGATCCCGGGCAGCGGGTGCACGATCCCGAACCCGGTGAGTCCGCCGAGGCCGACCCAGCCGGACCAGATCGCCACGAACGCGGGCAACGCCAGCAACAACACCGGCCACCGCGGAACCGGCCTGGCCACGGGAGGCAGCTCCGGGCTCACGATCTTGCTGACCTGCTCGTGCTCGGCAGGAACGGCTTCCGTGTGAGTGCCCGGTGTCTCCGGTCCGCGACTCCTCACGGAAGCGGGCTCGGTGGGTTCCGGCTCCGGGCTCAGCTGGTCTTCGTCGTCCTCCGGGAGGGGCTGGACCGGGGTCTGACCGGAGTCCTCCGGCTCGGTCTCGGCGACCAGGTGCAGCCGGACCGGACTCGCCTCCTCGCCCCCCGCCTCAGGCTTGCCGAGCAGTTCGAGGACCGTGTTGGCCTTCTTCGCCCCGATCCGCAGTTCCGACATCAGCCGGTTCCGCGACGGCACCTCGCCGAGGTCGGTGGCCAGTTGCCGGGCTTGCGGAATCAGTTCGTCGATCGGGACGGGGAAGGCGCTCTTGGCGGTGGTCATCGGGCCACCGCCCCACCCAGCCGCGGCGCCGGTGTGCGCTCGGCCAAGTAGTCGACGGTGAGGATGGCGCCGCGCAGCAACGCGACCACGGCGAACGCGCACAGCGCGGCCGTGCGCACCAGCCCGGAGGCCAGCGACAACGCGATCAGCAGAGCGATCGGAAGGACCAGCTCTCGCAGCACCCGGAACGTCACCCGTACGGACGGGCTCACGAACCTGAACAGGCGCACTAGCATCGGATTCCTCCTGGTTGATCAGGGATTGGTCGGGAGCCCCGGCCCGGCGGTTCTTGGCGGGATCGGCCGGGCCGGGGGCACCACTAGCTGAAGGTGCAGACGTCGTAGACGACGGCCGTTCGGCCGAGGCCGATCACGCGGCCTCGTCGTGCAGGACCTTCGGGTCCTCAACCGCGGCGGTGACACGTCGCAGAACGGTGTTGTTGGCCCGCCGCAGGTGGCGCCGCGCTCGCACCCGATCGCCGGAACTCAAGTTCGAGCTGCCGGAAGGCGCTGCGGGAGGCTGCGGCGCTCCCAACTCCTCCGCGATCACGGCATCCCAGTAGTCCCGCACCCGCAGCCGGTCCCACTCGGGCAACTCGGCTTCGATCGAGGCCAGATCGGCAGCGCTCGGAACGTCGAGGTCAAGCTCGTGCATGATGCCTCCATGGTGTCGTTTCACGCTCATATTGGTAGTGAATTGATAGTGGATTGTCAACGGGTTCACCAGTGATTTGGCAGTGAAGTGATCGGCTCAGCTAGGCTTGCCGCAGGTCACGACGGGCGGGAGGCCCCTTGAACGAGGACTGGCGTGCGGTCGGCCAAGCCATCGGCGAGCGGCTGGACGAACGAGGCACGACGATGACCGATCTCGCGGCGCAGGCCGAGGTCTCGTTGACGACGGTGCGCGAACTCGTGCACGTGCTGAGCACCCGCCGGCGCAACCCGCGGACGCTGAGCCGCATCTCGAAGGCCCTCGGCTGGCCGGAAGACCACTTGCAGAAGGTGCTGCGCGGTGGCGAGACGTCCACTCCGGACGCTGGCAGTGACGATCTCCAGGCGATCCGCGCCGAACTGCGCGCGCTGCGGAAGCGGGTCGAGCAGCTGGAACAGCGGTTGAGCTAGCTCAGGACGTTCTGCAAGAACGTCGCCATCCCGGTCACCACCGATCCGAGGAACCCCGCGAGCTGCCTCGCCAGGTTCGCGGCGCCGACCGGGTCCTGTACTACCAGCGTCGCGACCGCCAACGTCATCAGCGTGCCGAGCACCTTCGGCAGCACCCCGCCGCCGTTCGAGCCGGGCATGGGGAACGTCTGCTTGGCCATGGTTGTGTCCTTTCGTCGCGGTGGTCGCGAAGTGACGGGGCGTCTGATCGCTCCCGGTTTCCGTTTCCGTTGCCATGGCTCAAGAGTCCGTGTTCGGGCGCCGTTACGGCAGCGCACACACGGGGGCGCATTGGCACAGAGGGGGCACACGCCACAAGTCGCGTGTGCCCCTTTCCGGTTGGCCCGCATGTTTTACTACTCGGCGGAGGCATTCGGATCATGGCTGAGCGGGAACCGAACCGGCGCCTAGCTGCGCTGATGAGCGAAGCGGGCCTGACGAACAAGGGCCTTGCCAAGCGCATGAGCGACTTGAGCAAGCTCGACGGTTCCGAGCCGATCGCCCCGTCCCACACCAACGTCGAGAAGTGGCTGAGCGGCGCGACCAGGCGGCCGAAGGCACGCACCTGCCACGTACTGGTCAAGGTCCTCAGCCACGTGCTCGGCCGCCCGGTCACGATGGACGACGTTGGCTACGGCGAAGTGTCGGCCGAGAACGTGGACGACACGCTCGAATACCCGGAGACGATCAGCGACTCGATCACGTCGCTGACGCAGCTCGCTTCGTTCGAGCTGCGCCCGTCCGGGCAGTCGGACAAGCTGCTGGTCGTTCCGGCCGCGTGGAGTTCGCTCCTGGTCAAGTGGATGTTCGGCAGCGACGGCGAGCGCTCGCGGCCGGTGGAGCCGCGGCCGATCAGCGAGTTCGACGTCCAGGCGGTGCACGACGCGACCGCGATGTTCGCGGGCTATGACTACCGCTACGGAGGCGGTCGCCCGAAGCCGTTGGTAGCGCAGTACCTCGAAAGCGAAGTACTCCCGCTGCTGCCGCACGTCACGCCGGACAACGAGCTCGGCCGCAGGTACTTCCAGGAGGTCGCTGCGCTGACCCGGCTGGCCGGGTGGACCTGCTACGACACCGGTCAGCACGCTCTCGCACAGCGCTACTTGCACCATGCGTTCCGCCTCGCGCGGGCGTCGGGGGACCGCGCGCTGGCGGGCCGCATCCTCGCGGGCATGAGCCACCAGGCGAACTTCCTCGGCTACTACGAGCAGGCCGTCCACTTGGCCCGCGCGGCGTCCCAGGGAGCGCGCGGTCAGGCGACGCCGACGGCGATGGCGCTGTTCCACTCGATGGAGGCCCGCGCCCTGTCCTCCCAGGGCAACGAGCAGGAAGCCACCACGGCGATGCTGGAAGCCGAGAAGTGGCTCAGCGCCAGCAACCCCGAAGACGACCCGGACTGGATTCGCTACTTCGACCTCGCGGAGCTGAACGCCGAGTTCGCCCACTGCTTCCGCGACCTCGACAAACCCGACCTAGCCACCGAACATGCCGCCAAGTCCATCGAGTCCTCCGAAAGCCTCTACGTCCGCAGCCTCTCCTTCTGCCGCACCGTCCTGGCCACCTCGTATCTCCAGTCCAACGAGGTCGAGCAAGCCGTGATGGTCGCCCGTCAAGTTGTCGATATCGCAGCGGGTCTAAAATCCTACCGCGTTTACTCCTACCTCGATGAATTCCGTGACCGGCTACGTCGAAGCACCGCAGTCTCTGCCATCACAGAATTCGAGGAGTATGCAGGGAATCAATTGATCCTGCCTGGCATAAAGAGGTAAGCGTAAATATTGTGTTAGTCGAGTTCGTGAATCAAACTTGACTTGCGTCATCAGGCCAGATCCATATCGTTCCCTCGGGGGAATTGGAAGCAATCGTAATCCTATCGAATAGCACGCCCTTCGAGAATTCGCAATCCTGAAAGTCGACGCCGCCAGTGAAGGTGGTTTCTAGGAACATGGCGGATTTCAACTTGGCTTCTTTGAAGTTGGCGAGCCCCTCGAAGGTCGACTGGTGAAAGCTGGCCCCGTTGCTAAGTATGGCACCCGAGAATGAGCTCGTCTCGCCCGCGAAGGTCGCATCAGCGAAGAGTACGTGGTCTTCTAGTGTCGAATCGTCGAAGTGAACATTCCCGGCGAAATGCGCATTCATTAGATCCAATCCTCCGCTTGCTTCAATTTTTGTGAAGTTCGCTTCGGATTCAAAATTTGACAGGTTGAGCCAGGCTCCTTGGTGGAATACACAATTCTCGAAGCTTAATGGGCCGCGGAAGCGCGCGTCGCGGAACATGGCTACTTTGTCAAAGTGTGAATCCTTGAACTTGCATTCGGCCCAGAACACGGCGCTTGAAAAGACTGCCTTTTTAATTTCGGCTTCCACAAAAGAGCAATCGCCGTAGAATTCTGCATTGGAAAACCAGGCGAAGCCATCGAATATGCTTCTGGCGAAAAATGACTTGTCTTTGAAATTGACTTGCGCAAACCAGGCGTCAGATTTAAACCTTGCTTCGCGAAACGAGGCGAATTTTTCGACGGTGGTTTTGCTGAAAAGTGACCTCCCTGTAAAGGTGGCGTTCACAAAAGAGCATTCCTTGATGAGGCACTTCGTCAGTGAAAAGTCATATAATGAGGCCCCTGTGAGGTCGAGCTCAATGTCTGGCCAGAAAGTGTCAGGGGTATTGAGGAGGTCTTCTCCTGGCTGCAAGTGTTTTTCCAGGATTCGCTGAACGGTTAGGCGTACTTCCAATTCGCTTTTGTCGTCGTTGTTCTCGCTTGCAGTGCTAGGCATTCGCAGGTATGCGCAGAGAACATTTGCAATAGTTTGTTGCTGGTCGATATTGCTATCTGCGAGCCGTTCTAGTACATACATGCCCGCGATTCGAACCGGGGCTTTGTCGGATCCGATCTGTTCAGTTGCTCTTGAAAACTCTTCAGAAAAAAGCCTGACATCTTCTCGGTACTCTGCGGATTCAAGGCGACGTTCCGCTGATTCTCCAAGTTTTTGCTTGCGGTAGGCGACGACTAGTGCGACTACGCCGCCGATGCCGCCTACCACGGTTAGGGCGACCTTGATTAGGTCAAAACTGTCTTTCGGTGATAGTTGTTCGTTGGTAACGAGGCGGGGGAGGCCTATGAACCACCATAGCGAGACGCCCGATCCGAATGCCGTGATCAACGAGACGATCAAAACTATAGCAATGCTGCCGCCGAGTCCCACGCGGATCGGATCTGATGGGTTGGCCGGTCGGCGGAGTAAACGCATGAGATTTTTTTACCCGAGTGCGTGCACATTTTCAACGGGTCCACCAGTGAGGTGCCCCAAAGTTGCAACTTCCTGGGAAGTTAAAGTGCTCTCCATTGTCGGGGTCGTGCATCATTCGCAAGGTCTGATACTCTTTTTTGAACTTCGTCGTCGATAGCGTGGGACTGCCCGAGTTGCTGAGCCAGCCACGTGGTCATGTTTAGTTCGCGAATGGCTTGGATGATCGGATATCCGTACCACTGCAGGGGGTCGAAGCCGTAGGCGGCGGTATAGGTGGCATATTCCTCGTCGCTGACCCAGCCCATGGCTTGGTAGCGGACAGCTTCGACACAGGCATCCCATTCGCGTGGTCCCCAGCAGAAGTCTTCGAGGTCGATGACCCGGACGGTGCCGTTCTGGTCCCGCATGAGGTTGCCCTTGTGGTAGTCGCCGTGGACCGGGCCGAAGCCGAGCTCGAAGGTGAGGTCGGCGAACTGCTCGTCGAGTTCCTTCTTACGGTTGCTGAGGAAGGCCCGGTCGTCGTCGGGTAGGGCGGAGCCGATGTTCTGGAGTCGGCTCTCCACCTTCGGCATGGGCTCGAAGAACGGCAGCGAGAGGTCCGATGGTTCGGGGATGGAGTGCAGCCGCCGCAGCACGTCGCCCAGCTCGCCGGAGGTGATCGGCTGCTCGCTCTCCTCGATGAACTCCCAGAAGGTCACCACCAGGTCGCCGACGGGGACGAACTCGCGATCGACGGGGGCGAGCCGGACGGCGGGGAACTGGTGGGAGGCGAGCCAGCTCGCGATCCGCGTTTCCTTGTGGCCGGCGGGGACGGAGCGACCGACCCTGGCGATGATCGGAGCATCGGCGAGCCGGAACATGGCGTTCTCGCCCATGCGGACCAGCTCAGCACCGCGCGCGTCGACTCCGGCGGCTTCGCTGGCGGTTTCCAGGACTTGGCGGGTGGTCTGCGGCGTGAACGTCGCGTTCTCCATCAAGCGCTGCTCCTCTTCGGCTCGTCTCAGGCTACGGGGAGTCGTGGCGGCTGCCTACGCGGCGCCTGGACCTGGTGGTCTGGTGGAAACCGGCCGGCGGTGCGGTATCGGGGCCTGCACCGCCGACCGGCGCTTGGGAGGCTGAGAGGGGACGTGGTGGCCCGGTGCTCTCAGCTGCGGGGACGTGCTCAGGCAGCTAACCGGTGTTCTCGCTGAGGTCTGCTGCCGTAGTCGGAAGCGTCGAAGTCGGTGGCTGGCCAGGACGGGTCCAGTCGAAGCGCCCGGTTCAGCTCGACGTTGCGGGCGGTCGTCGCTTCCGGGGACTCGATCTCCGCTGTTGCCCCGGGCTCTGGCGGGGGTGAGAGCTGGGAGCCGAGGTGTCCGAATTCGACTTCCAGCGCTGCGAGGCACGCAGCGCACGACTCGCGCCCCACCTCTAACGGGGGCAGGACGCTGCGGCGGCCGTGCACCTTTCCCGGCACGACGTGGCCGCACACGGCTACCGGCCTGGCACCGTGCCACTCCCAACGGGCGGCGGCGTGCCATTCCGATTCCGCGGTGCTCGCGATCCAGATCAGCGGGGTGTCCATCAGCGGGCTCCGCGCCGAGGGGAGACCGATTCCTGCGGGTGCTCGGGAGGCCACGCGAGTGCTCCCAGCCCGATTGCCAGCAAGAACAGCAGCACGGCGGCGGCCGTCATCGCGGATCGCCCCCTTCAGCGGGGAGCACACCCGATTGGAGCGCGGGGGAGAAGCCTGCTGCCGCCGTGGCTGCACGTCCTGCGCAAGGAATGCATGGCATCCCGCAGCGCTCGACCTGCTCGACGTCGCCGAGCACGAACTCCCGGTGGCACAGCGACCAGACCGAGTCCCGATCGGCGAACACGGCCAGGTGGACGACTCGCTGGGACTCGCCGACGACTCCACGCAGATACCGGAACCGGTAGCTGACCGGTTGAAACGTGTTCTCCGGTCTCGCGTCGGTGGACCGGTGTTCTTCGAATGACATGGACCGACTACCTCCCCTGCATCGGGCGAGAGCCGCACGACGCGGCGTCACTGCTCGCGCTGTGTCCACAGTGGCGCGGAAGGTGTCTGGTCCGGGACGTCGGATAACCGGGCTGTCAAGGGGAGCGCTCGGGGAGGATTGAGGGAGCTTCGGGCTTGGTGATCACGGTTACTGTTTGGAGGTGCGAGCCTCCAACCGTGGATGAGGGGTCGGCCATGCCCGAGGCCAATGAACCGCTGCGTCGCGCTCGGGAGCGCGTCGAGTCGCCGAACGCGTCCGGGGAACCGTTGACGCGCCAAGAGCTCGCCGAGCTCGTCAACGCCTGGATCTACGAACACGGCGCTACGAACGTCGCGGAGATCGACGCCAACTACATCGGCAAGCTGGAACAGGGCAAGATCCGCTGGCCACAGGACGAGCAGCGCCGCGCCGCACTGCGCGCCGTGCTCAGCGTTGAGACTGACAGCGAGTTGGGGTTCCGCCGGCCCCGGCGGGAGCCGCCACGAGAAGCGGGTGTGAACCGGCAAACGTTCTTGCGGACCGTCGGAGTCGGCGCGGCGGTCGGCGGTGCGCACGTCATCGACATGTTCGCCTTCAGCGAGCCGACTCCGGTTCCGTCGGTGGTGGGGGCGGCAGAGGTCGCCGAGGTTCGGGCGGCAGCGCAGACCTTCGGCACCTGGGATGCCCGCTACGGCGGTGGATTCGTCCGTGAAGCGGTGATGGCGCAACTTCGGTTCGCGGTGCAGCTGCTCAACGCCCGATGCTCCGAGCGGACTCGGGGCGAGTTACTGTCCGCGGTGGGCTACCTCGGGCACGTCACCGGGTTCATGGCGTTCGACGCCTACGCCCACGACGATGCGCGCCGGATGTTCCGGTTCGCGCTCTCGTGCGCGGAAGAGGCGGGGGACTGGCACCTGCGGGCCAAGATCCTCTCATCGATGGCGCGACAAGCGATCTGGTGCGGCGATCCGGATTCGGGCTTGACCTTCGCAGAGATGGCCTTGGTGCGGTCCGATCGGCTCACCGGCACTGAGCAGGCGATGTTGCACACCGCCCGCGCCCGAGCGCTCGGCAAGCTTCGCCGCTCGCAGGACACAGTGATGGCAGTGGGCAACGCGGACGACGCTTTCGCCCGGGCCGAATCGTCGAACGATCCGCCGTGGATGGCGTACTACGACGGAGCCCAACATGCGGGGGATACGGGCCACGCTTTGTGGGAGCTGGCCATCCAGGGACGTTTCGTCACTGACGCAACTACCCGGCTGGAGACAGCGGTCCGGCAGCACGGAGAAGGCGCGGCCCGGTCGCGCGCGATCAGTCAGACCAAGCTCGCTTCCCTCGTCATGGTCACCGGCGACCCGCTCGAAGCAGCCACCCTCGGAGGCGGGGCGTTGGAAGCTGCTACCCCGCTGAAGTCCCGCCGGGCCGCCGACGACCTCCGGGCGCTGAGCGGGTACGCACGCGCTCACCGGCACGTCGGAGAGGTGACCGCGCTGCGTGGCCGGATCGAAGCGGCGGTTGCGACCGTATGAGCACCGAGACGGCTGCCGTACTGAGTCGGGCGTGCGAGCAGGTCGGCTTGGACGACGGGGCCGCAGAGCTGATCCGGGCAGGGGAGAACGACCTCTACCGACTGCCCGGCAGTGTGGTCGCCCGCATCTCCCGGCCCGGCCAGGTCTCCGCGGCGGCCAAGGAACTACGGGTGACCCGATGGTTGGCGGACACCCAGGTTCCAGCGGTGCGCCCGTGGGAAGGGCAGGACGCGCCGGTTGTGGTGGGGGAGCGGGCAGTGACGTTCTGGTACGAGCTTCCGCCGCACGAGCAAGGCAGCACGACCGACGTAGCCGGGCTACTGTGCGAACTCCACAGCCTTGATCTGCCGGACGGGATGGACCTGCCGGGGCTGGCGCCGTTCGTGCGTGTAGCCGAACGCATCGACGGCGCCACCTGGCTCGACCCCCAGGACCGGGACTGGCTGCGCAAGCACCTGGCCGAACTACAAGACGCCTACCAGGAACTCCCTGCCGGTATCCCATGGCGCCTGGTCCACGGCGACGCCTGGCGCGGCAACGTCGCCACAACCGCAGGCGGCCCGATCCTCATGGACTTCGAACGCTGCGCCTACGGCCCACCGGAATGGGACCTCGTCTCCACCGCCGTCGCCCACGTCACCACCGGCTGGCTCACCACCGAGCAGTGGACCGCTTACTGCCGAACCTACGGCTACGACGTCACCACCTGGGGTGGCTTCGAAGTCTTCCGCGGCATCCGTGAACTCCGCATGACTACCGCAGCGGCACAACTTGGCGAGGCGAGCCCGTCTGGGCGTGCCCAGGCCGCACATCGGATCGCATGTTTGCGGGGGTGCAGCGGGCCGCGCCCATGGGGCGGATGGCACATGGTGCCATGATTGTGAGTCGGCGTGCCTTTCCAGTGAGCCATTCGAGTTTCGATGCGCGAGAATGAGTGCATGCAATTGCGCAAATGAGGGATATATCAGTGCTGCTCTTGCCGAGGGTAAATCTTTGCAGGAGAGGGAAAGTTTGGCGGCTCATCGTTTCAGTCCCGGTCCTTCTGGCGCTTTACGATTCCGGCAACTGCTGCCGCCGCGAAGACCCAGCCCGCCAATTGGAGTAATACAGATATCCACTGACTGTGCCCGTCGGGGCGCCATACGCCGCCTGATGCGAGGTTGAACATCGGAAAGAGGAGGCTCATCGTCATCTTGGTCGGGTTCCAAACCGGATTATCTTCCTCATTTACCGGCTGAAGTTCATGGTAGGAGAACCATATCGCCCCGAGAAGTAGAGCGGTGGTGTACCACCCGACCAGTCTGAACGGGTGGTATCCGTAACCGACGAGCACGCGGAGGAACCAGCCTACGATCCGTTGCGAGACGGGCGAGTCTTTGTAGAGGTGTCGGGCTTTGGCCGCACGTACGTACTTCACGTCTTGCGGACGCCCTTCGGCCGCGAAGAACGCTGCCAACCTGTCGTAGGCTCGAGGCGAATACCTAGGATAGAGCTCGCGCAGCTGTGTCACACGGTCTCGAGACGACACCGAACTCGAGGGGCGGGAGCGCGTACGTTCGAGGACTGCCGACGGCGGGAAAACGTCGTCGCTGCCCGGGTTCCCAGCCGTGATATCGAAGGCCATATTGCGGGCGATGCCGAGATGGCTGGCTGTCCCCTTGGTCTGCTGGTGCGGGCGCGGCAGCCCCAGGGAGACGAGGTTGCCCTCAAGGAATGGGAACAAGTATCCGATTGACAGATACTGCGGCCCGCTGGCTATACCGGAGTTCAGCAGCTCGACCAGCTGACCGGTGAACGCGGTCAGTGGTTGATCATCGGGGGTTTTCGCGGTGTAGCCGGGACCCGTGGCGGTCAGCACGTGGGTCCCCTCGATGTCGACCTGCCGTAGTGCGGCGCTTGCTGAGGCGCCCATGCGGGAGAAGGCGTTGCCGCTGAAGCAGCAGTCGAGGATGAGGATCCGCGATTTGGCGGGGCTGTTGAGGATGGCGTTTTTCACCCAGGCGAGCGGGACCCCGCTGCGGTAGATGTGTTCCTGTGCGGAGTCCCGGACCGTCAGGTAGAGCTCATCGTCCTCGCCTAGCACTCCGTGTCCGGCGTAGTAGACCAGCAGCACGTCGTCGGCTTCCTGAGCGAGGGGGACAAGCCATTCATCGACTTCCTGAGCAGTCACGGGGTCGTAGAGCGACTGGCAGTTCTGTGCCGGGATCCCCAGGAACGTCGGGTCGACGAAGATGTCGCGCAACGACTGGAGGTTGTTCGCAACAGCCGGCAGGTCGTGCAGCTGGTGGTCGTCGGGGAAGTGCGTACTCCCGATCAGCGCGATCCTTGACTGCGCGAGGTGCGGCAGCCTCATTGATCGATCTCCCTCGTCATGAACTCCTGGATTTCGCGGAGCAGCGCGTCGGCATCCTTCGACCGGTCGGCTTCGACGGTGAGCTCGTGGTCGCCCTTCTTGAAATGCAGCTCGATGCGTCGGCTGCGTGTGGCTAGCCAGGATGCCAACGCGCCGGCTAAAGCGGCTGTCAGCTGCGGGTCGAGGACGAGCCGCAGAATTTCATCCGCAGCGCCCATGTCGTCCAAATCGCCGGAAACCGGCACCAGCTCCGCAGCGCGCAGCCGCAGTTCCGGGTCCCTACGCAACGTCTTGAGCACGGAACGAATGGACTCGTTGTTCGCGTCCGTAACCGTACGCACCTCGATTATCGTACTCATGAATATACCGTATTCCTTTATTCCACGTGAAAACCAGGACAACCTCCGGAACTACCCTACCCATCCTGATTGCACGTCAAGTCCGGGTTGTAGCTTTATCCGGCTCACGTCGTCCCTGTTCCGCCTCGTCTTAGTCAGCCGGGGGTCGTGGTGACCTGAAGGACCTTGATCCGCCCTTCGTAGCCATCGACAACGAGGTACCAGTGGTCGTCGTAAGGCACTTCGAGGACGAGCGGGCTGGTTCGCCAGACACCGCCGTAGTAGGTGTAGTCGTCCTCATCGAGGTAGTCCTGATAGCTGTCGGCGTCGAGGAGTCGGACGAAGGCCTCCACGCCGCGCAGCTCCACTTCCACACCGGTGCCAGCGGCGCAGAGTCCGAGATCCCACCAGAGGTGTTCCATGCTTCACTTCATAGCGGATCATGGGGGCCTCGTGTTGGGACAACCGTCCATTGGAGGCTCGTTGTGGGGTCTTCGTGGTCTCAGACTTGGTCTCATTCGTCAGCGTTCAGGATGGTTCAGCTGGGCGTGCACAGTCTTCTGACCAGTGCCTACGCGCGCGCTGAACACCCCCGGACGGACGGTCGCCGACCTGAAAAGCGGAAGGTCGGCGGTTCGACCCCGCCCCTGGCCACCGCTCTTGAGCTGGCACAAGCAAGCCCCACCGGGTTCCGGTGGGGCTTCTTGGTCTCAGTTGGACGTCTCAGTCTCGGCCACAGCACAAGCCGGTGAGCTGTGAGGCCACGTCCCGCCGGATCTCGTCGGTGACGTGCATGTCGCGCTTCTTCATCATCGGGGTCGGCCGATCCCATGAGACCCATGGACGTCCGGTCCAGGCGCCCAGCGCCAGGAGCGTGGTCGCCGCGGTGTGACGAGCGTTGTGCAGTCACCGTCAGCGTCCGGAGTGGACGACTCACCACCGTGCGAGACCTTCTGCAAGTGGCCTTCCGGTCAGCCGAGGGTCTTCGAAGTGTCCCGCTCCCGCGGGGCTGCTTGACCTACCGCGTGCTGGCCGCCGAGCACCGGGTATGTGGCTGGTGCTCGGCGGCTGGGACCGAAACGGGAGGCCGGTGGCCGGGGATCACGCAGGGACGCTAGGGGGCGTCCCTGATCCAGGCGCTTGGAGCTGGTGTTGCTTATGCGGTCAGCTTGCCGATCAGCAATGCCTTTGGCGCTTCGCCATGGAGTCCTCGTGAACCAGCTCGCCTGCTTGCGGTTGCGTGAAGAACGAACGGCGTAGGACATTGCCTCGCAGCTATCAACTGACAGACTCCAGAACGCGGCCGATCTCGGTGATCCTCCGCTGCTGCTTTGTCAGTCCAGGATTTCGAGGAGGAACTGCCCGTTCGAAAGCTGGTACGTGCAGCGGTAGTCCGAGTAGCCGTGATTCAGGTAGATTTCGCCGCCGCCCTGGCACTGGCTCTTCGTGTCGTAGAAGCCGGCGTACTCCCATCCGCTCATCGTCGATGAGGCGGAGGTGCTGGACAAGGGCGCCGCCCCAGCGGGTGCGGCCAGGGCGACGCCTGCCAAGCCGAGAATCGCACTCGCTGTGACCGCGAGACGCGAGACCCATGCACGCATGTGGTTCCTCTGTTGAGGGGTCCGAACAAATGTCGACCCGTCGGTTGTCAGGTGATGGGAATGCTTGTTGGTCTGAACGTCAACGGCTACGGTCATGGCACCGATGGGTGCATCCCGGAACATGCTTTTCATTTATATGATCCCCTCAGTATTTCTTCGAGCGTGCCGAGTCACCAGGTCTGGCATGACCAAGATAAGGGCGCGGCCACAACTGGTGAATCCGCAGATCGCAGGTGCCGCTGCATTCCTTCGTAGCGTGCACGCCCTACTTTGGTTGCAACGTCGCTTCGGTACCCAGGGTCGGGACTTCGTGGTGCTGCCACTGCTGGTTAGGCGGGGGCGGCGTGGGTGCTCCGCTAGAAGGCGGGGTGTAGGCAGCCGAGCTGGCACAAGCAAGCCCCACCGGATCGCGGGGCGGGGGGCGTTTGTCAGCTGATGGTGTCGTTCGCGCGATGAACGCAGCCCTCGTCGGATGACGAGGGCTGCTCGGCGTCGGGCCCGGTGCGTGCCGCGGATCCGGGTCAGGCGGGGGTCACTGCACGGGGGACTGCTGCAGCGAGGGGGTCAGCGTGTACTTGTAGATCCACACGCCGTGCGGGCGCTGGTGGTCCTTGACGTACGCGGCCATGGGTTCCTCGCCGTCGCGCGGCACGGGTAGCGGGGACAGCGGTCCGCCCGCGGCGCCGGTGGGCAGGGTGATCTCCCGCCCGTCTTCGGGCCCACCGAACAGTTCGATCCGGGTGTGCAGGTCCACGGGCGATCCCTCCCCATAGTGCGGAGTCGTGAGTACGGCCATCGGGTTCGACCGCGGGCGGCGGCGGCAGGTTCCCTTGCCCACTCAAACGAGTGAAGCGGAACTCGGTTGCGTAGGAAAACAAATTACACCCGAACGTAGGACGCCCCCGCGCTCAACCGGCCTGGGGGTCACCGGGAGTGCGGGGGCGTGAAGTCCACCCCTGGGGGTCAGGTGGACACTTCTCAGGTTACTTGGGCGGGATGCGGATTGTCTCTAGCTGCAGAGATCTTTTTTCGCGGGATCGGGGTGAGCCGGGTCCGACCTGGCCACTCACGTGTCGGCCGATCGCACCAACGCCAGCGCCTGATCGTCGTGGCGCTTCGGTCGAGGCCAGCGAACCCCGTCCGGATCCGACAGCTCCGCGGCCCTGACCTGGTCGAGCACGACCTCCGGTCCGTCCCGCAGTGCCACGTCCAGCATCGCCGCCCAGTCCGGGTAGATCCCGTAGTCCTGCACGCCGCAGGACACGCCGTCGGTCATCACCATGGCCGCCGTGACATCGCGTCGGGCCAGCCGGAGGCGGGCCGCGTGCGCTGCGGCCTCCGGGACGGCCTCGGCCACCCAGAAGCCTCCGTCGACGTTGCGCCAGCGCGAGGTGCGGTCCATCGACGTGCCCAGCGCGTCCCGGTGCCCGGTGCCGAATCCCGCGCCGGAGCGGAGCCGGTCGCGGTATCCGGTACCGGGGCGGGAGCGCAGCGACGCCAGCTGTTCGTCGAGCACCGGCCGGAGCCCCTCGGTGGTGCTCAGCACGATCGGGCTGTCGGCGAGCACCAGGGCGTCCACGTGCTCGTCGTCCCAGCGCAGCAGGGAGGCCGTGCTGGACGGGGATGCTCCGGGGCGCAGGTCGAAGGCCGCCACCAGCTCGGCGATGGCGTTCGCGAGCACGTCGGCCAGGTCGGCTCCCGGCTCCGCCAGCCGGGGCTCCAGCGCCTCCGCGAGCCTGGCCGCGTACCAGCCGCCGCTGCGCGTTCCGGGGTGCAGGGAGGTCGCGCCGTCGAGCACCGCCACCGCGTTCGGCAGTACCAGCACCACGTCTTCGCTCGGCTTCGCCGCCGAGTCCGGTGGGGTCAGCCGATCTCCCGCCCGTTCGGCCACCTCGACATTCGCCATGCCCCGATTATCGGGTGCCGCGCACGGTCACGAAGGGCAGGAACAGCTGGGTGATCGCTCCGATCGACGTCGCGTACAGCACGGTTCCGAGGCCCACGCTGCCGCCGAGTCCCCAGCCGACCGCCAGCACGCCGATCTCGATCCCGGTCCGCACCAGCCGCACCGACCAGCCGGTCCGCGCGTGCAGGCCGGTCATGAGGCCGTCCCTCGGTCCCGGGCCGAGGCGGGCGCCGACGTAGATCGCGGTGGCCAGCCCGTTGAGCACGACCCCGGACACGATCAGCGTCAGCTGCCACGGGAGCCACTGCGCCGGTGGCACCAACCCGAGCACCACGTCCACCGACAGCGCGATGACCACGACGTTCGCCACCGTTCCGATGCCCGGTCGTTGCCGCAGCGGCACCCAGAGGGCGAGCACGATGACGCTGGTGAGCGCGGTGATCGCGCCGAAGCTCCAGTCCAAGCGATGGGTGAGGCCGTCGTGGAGCACGTCCCACGGCGACAGGCCGATCTCCGCGCGGACCATCAACGCCATGCTCGTGCCGTACAGCGCCAGGCCGGCGAACAACTGGGCCAGGCGGGTGGTCGGGCGGACGGTGACGGGTACCGAGGAAAGATCCACCTTGGGTGGTGTTGCAGCCATGTGTCCGTAGTACCGACTGATTGGCCTTGTTTTCGAGTGCCAATCTGAAACTATTGGACTCATGTCTCGCGTAGTAGGACGAATCGGCGCCCGTGGCATTGCGGAGTTGCTCGGCACCTGGAACTCCGGCCGGGCCACGTCCACCGGGCTGCACCAGGCGGTGCGGCGGCTGGTGCTCGACGGCAGGCTCCCGCCCGGGACCCGGCTGCCCGCGGAACGCGAGTTCGCCGAGGCGATCGGCGTGAGCCGCACCCTCGTCGTGCGGGCGCTCGACCTGCTGCGGGAGGAGGGGTTCGCCGCGAGCAGGCAGGGCTCCGGTTCGTGGGTGCGGCTGCCGGGGGACCGGGCGAACACCGATCCCGGCGGCTGGCAGCCCGCGACCCCGGATCTGATCAACCTCGCGCAGGCCACGCTGCCCGCGCCGCCGGAGCTCACCGAAGCGCTGGACCGGGCGCGCTGCCGGTTCCCTGAGCACCTCGGCGGCCACGGCTACCAGGCGTTCGGCCTTCCCGAACTGCGCGAACGCATCGCGGAGAGCCACACGCGACGCGGGCTGCCGACCTCGCCGCAGCAGATCCTCGTCACCAACGGCGCTCAGCACGGGTTCGCGCTGGTGCTGCGCGCGCTCGTGTCCCCAGGTGAGCGGGTGCTGGTCGAGCACCCGACCTATCCGAACCCGCTGCAGGCCATTCGCGGCGTGGGGGCCGATGCGGTCGCGGTGCCGATGCTGGCGCAGGGGTGGGACCTCGACCTGATGGCGGCGACGTTGCAGCAGGCGATGCCGAAGCTCGCCTACCTGATCCCGGACTTCCAGAACCCCACCGGCATCCGGATGACCGCGCAGGACCGGGAACGGCTGGTCGCGGTGCTGCGCCGCACCCGCACCACGGCGGTCGTCGACGAGACCCTGATCGACCTGGACCTCACCGGCGGGACTCCGCCGCCACCGGTGGCGGCGTTCGGTGAGGACCGGGTGATCACGATCGGGTCCGCGGGGAAGTCCTTCTGGGGCGGGCTGCGGCTCGGCTGGGTCCGGGCCTCGGAGGACCTGGTGCAGCGGTTGCTGCTGGACCGGGCCGCGGTGGACCTGGGCAGTCCCGTCCTGGAGCAGTTGTTGCTCGCCGAGCTGCTGGCCGACCCCGAGCCGGTGCTGCGGCGGCGGCGAGCGCACGTGGCCGAGCTGCGGGAGGCGTTGATCGCGGAGCTCGCCGAGCAGTTGCCCACCTGGACGTTCCGGGTGCCCGACGGCGGCCTGGCGCTGTGGTGCGACCTGGGCGTCCCGGTGAGCAGCAGGCTCGCGGTCGCCGCCGAGCAGCACGGGCTGCGGCTGGTGCCGGGATCCCGGTTCGCGGTGCGGGGAACGATGGAGCGGTACCTGCGGCTCCCGTACACGCTGCCGGTGGAGCAGCAGCGCGAGGCGGTGCGCCGGTTGGCGCTGGCGGCGGCCGGGTTCGACGGTGCGCCCGACCCGTGCCCGTGGGACATGGCGATCAGCTGACCCCGGACCGCCTTCCGGCACGGCCCCTCGTCGTGCCGGAAGGCGACCTCGGGTGTGGTCCCGGCGCCGCAGGGGCAGCGCGACACCGGGACCGGGGCGCTCGGACGGTGATCAGGACAGGTCAAGGTTCCTGTGCACGCATGCCGAGAGTCGCCCCCGATACCGGTCCTGCCGGGCGCAGTCGGCTGGACCGGAGACTGCGGTGGGCGTGTTCGCACGCGAGCCCGCGGGCCGGTGCGATCCGTTCGGATCAGTCAGGTGAGGCGGACGGCTCGATCAGCGCGATGCCGCGCAGCGCGACCGTTTCGACGTGGCCGCCCGCGGCCCGCACGGGGCCGGGCAGGCAGGGCTGCGTCGGCAGGATGGCGTGCGTCCAGCGCAGGCCGTGGCCCGGGCCGGTGGGTGCGGCGGTCGCGGTGGCGACGGGTGCGGTCGGTGGGCAGGCAGGCGGCACCGGCTGCGGGGTCGACGTGGTCGGGTGCCCGCGGTCGCCGTGCGCGTGGGGTGCCGGTGAGCCGCGGTCTCGGCTGGCGTGGTCGGTTCCGGTGCCGTCGGCGAGGTGCTCGGATTCCACTGCGATCGGTCCCGCTGCGGGAGCCGGCGGGAGTGCGGGCTCGGAGAGCCGCGGTGCGGTCGGCCGAGGAGCTCCACCGTCGTGATCGGAACGCCGCGGAGCGTCGGTGCCCGGGTGTCGTTCCGCGGGGCGCGGTGGGTCGGCGTCGGGTTCGGTGAGCGAGGACTCGACGGGGTCGGTGACCTCGGGGTCGCCGACCGGGCCGAGCCGGGAGTGGACGTCGGAAGCGATGCCGCCGACGAGTTCGGCGACTTCGAGCTGCCGTCCGGCGTCGTTCGCGGCGGTCGGTTCGTCGTGGGCGGTGTTCGTCTCCGCGGCGGTGACCGAAGCGCTGCCGGGCTCCGCGGCGGAACCGGGCCGGGTCTCGTCGCCGCCGTCGGATTCCGGTTCCGTTTCGACGGCGGGTGCCGTGACGGCGACCGCGGGGACCGTCGAGAGGTGCACCTGCGGTGCGCTCGGCGCCGCCGTGGCGAGACCGGCTCCCAGCAGCCAAGCGCCGCCGGTGATCCCGGCGACGGCGAGGCTCCGCGCGGTCCACGCGCGCACGAGGGACCAGTGTCTGCGCTGCGCGCAGCTACCGGTCACCCTCACCACCGCCTGTCGGTCGGATCGCGCCGAGCACGAGGGATCAATGGTCCCTCCGCCATAGGATGGGTGGCAGCCCTTCTCGGTATCAACCACCCGGATAGGCGGTGTCATACCACCGGTTGCGGCGAATCTCCCTGGCTCGGTGCCACTGGTGTGCCGTCGGATTTCACCCGACAGCATGCCCCAAGTGGACGATCATAGTGACTGATCGCACAGTGTCTCCTGTGGATCCAACGGTGGGGACCAGCGTGACGCTCGCGGAGCTCGGTGCGCACTGGGCCCGCTACGGGCACGACCTGCTGGTGCACGATCCCGGCGGTCCGGGGGAATGCCTGGTCCGCCGGGGTGAGCTCATCGCCCCGCGCGGATCGCTGGACCCGGCGCTGTCCCGGTTCCGGCGCTGGGTGGACCGCGTCGAGCACGACGACGACCTGCAGCTGGCGCGTGTCCGGCTGCGGACCTCCGAACGGGACCGCTGCCTCGACATCGCGGGTGAGGTGCCGGAGGTCAGCGCCAACCACGTGCACGTCGGTTCGACGACGATGTTCGGCACTCCGGTGATGTTCGGGACCGGTGCCGATCCGGGTCCGGCGGCACCCGTGGCGGAGCCCGTCCGGCAGCGGTGGGACGTCACCGTCGCGGTCCTCGACACGGGGTGCGATCCGCATCCGTGGTTCGCGGACCGGGACTGGTTCGAAGCGGTGCCGGAAGTGCTCGACGCGGACGACGACAACGATCAGGACCGGCAGGCGGGGCACGGCACCTTCGTCTCGGGCGTGCTGCTGCGGCACGCTCCGGGCGTCACGATCCGGCCGCGCCGGGTGCTGTCCTCGCTGGGGTTCACCGATGATCTGACCGTCGTCGCCGGATTGCGGGCGCTGCGGCGGGAATCCGGCGCGCGAGGCGAGCGGATCGACGTGGTGCTGCTGACCGCCGGATGCCACACCGCGAGCGATCGGTGCCCGCCCGCGCTGCGTGCCGAGCTGGAGTGCTTCGGCGGCACCGCGGTGGTGGCCGCCGCCGGCAACCACGGTTCGTCCCGCCCGTTCTGGCCCGCGGCGTTGCCGGAGGTGGTGGGTGTCGCGGCGACGGGATCGGACGGCGCGCTCGCCGGGTTCTCGAACTCGGGTGACTGGGTCGACGCGTGCGCGCCGGGGGTGGACGTGGTGAGCAGCCACGTCCGGCTGCTGCCGGGAACCGGTGGCGCCCGGCGGTACGGATTCGCGCGCTGGAGCGGGACGTCGTTCGCAGCGCCGCAGGTCGCGGCGGGGGTGGCCGCGGCCTTCCGGGACGGTCGCGATGTGCGGGAGGCGGTGCGCGCCGCCGTTCGGCGTTACCCGTTCGGGGGTTAATCGGCCCGCGATGAATCTGTTCGGGGTCCTCGCGCCTCTTACTCGTGACCCGATCATGAGGGGAGGGGGCGAGATGCACGCCGTGCACGAGAACTCGGAGCCGGGCGGTGCGCCGGATCTGCTGGAACGCGCCGCGACCGGTGAGGCGGCGGCCTGGCGGGAGCTGGTGGACCGCAACACCGCGGTGGTGTGGGCCGCTGCGAGGGCGTATTCGCCGACGGCGGCCGACGCGGAGGACGTGTGCCAGGTGACCTGGCTGTCGCTGGCGGAGAACTTGGGCAACCTGCGCGATCCACGGGCGTTGCCGGGCTGGTTGGCCACGACCGCGCGGCGGGAGGCGGTGCGGTTGTCGAAGGCCCGGCACCGGGAGTCGCCGGTCGATTGGGACACCGGCATGTTCGACATTCCCGATCACGCCGACGGCCCGGAGGTGAGCGCGTTGCGTTCGGTCGCGGTGTCCCGGATGTGGCAGGCGTTCGCCGGGATGTCCCGGCGCTGCCAGCAGTTGCTGCGGGTGGTGGCGGTGGCCCCGGACGCCAGCTACGCGCAGGTGAGCCAGGCGCTCGGCATGCCGAGGGGCAGCATCGGCCCGAAGAAGGGCCGCTGCCTCGCCGCGTTGCGGGAGCGCCTGGCCACCGGCGGGTGCGTCGAGGAGGCAGCGGGATGAGCCCGCGGATGCCCGCCGAGCTGCGCGTGCTGCGCGACCTGTTCCAGCTCTGCGATCCACCACCCGGGCAGGTGCGCACCGCGGCGTACGCGGCGGCGGGGCTGGCGCGCGGTCGGGCCGACGCGGCGGCGCTGGAGCTGGTCGGCGACTCTGCCGACGCGCCCGCTCCGGTGCGGTCGTCCGCGTCCGGGCCGGGTGATCCCGAGCCGCGAGTGCTGACGTTCCTGATGCCGGGCCGGATCGTGGAGCTGGACCTGGTGCCGATGGTGCAGGGGTTGTTCCGGGCGTCCGGCATGGTGATCAGCCGCTCCGGACAGGGGCGGCCGGAAGGGGACGTGCTGCTGCGGCATCCCGGTGGTGAGTGCGTCGCGGAGCTCGACGAGTTCGGCGCGTTCCGCGCGACCGACGTTCCGGCGGGTCCGCTGGGCGTGGTGTTCCGGCAGGTGGGCTCGACGCCCGCCGTGGCGGATTGGCTGGTCTGTTGAGCGCCGGGGTGGTGCTGGCGCCGGTCGCGGATCCGATCGCGGCCGCCGTGCGGTGGCGGGAGCAGGTGGGCGCCGACCCGGACGGCGCGGTTCGGGCCGCGGAGCACTGGCTCGCGCACGCCGGGGATCGGGAACTGCGGGTGTTGGCGCGGCACATCTGCGCGCTGGCGGCCGTGGAGCGGGGCCGGTCCGCGGAGGCGCGGCAGCACGTGCGCCTCGCGTTGTCGGCGGCGCGGTGCGCGCGGCTCGGGGAGCGGGCCGCGCAGGTGCTGCTGACCTCGGCGTGGATCGAGCTGAACCGGGGCGACCCGGACACCGCGTGGCGGCAGTTGGCGGAGGCGTCGGAGCAGCTCACCGGGTTGGACGCGGTCCGGGCCGAGTGCCTGCGCGGAGTGCTGCTGTGCCACCAGGACCTCTTGGCGGAGGCGGAGGTGGCGCTCTCCGCGGCGTTACCGCGGTTGCTCGAACACCGCGACCACCAGTGGGCCGCGAACGCCTACGTCGCGCGGGGCTTGGCGCACCTGTACCGCAACGGCCTGGACGCGGCGGAGTCCGACCTCGCGGTGGCGGAGCAGCTGTTCGGTGCCGACGGCCGGGACGGCCGTGCCGCGCTGTGCAGGCACAACCGGGGTTGCGTGGCGCTGCGGGCCGGGGACTTGCCGCGTGCGTTGCGGTTGTTCGACGAGGCGCGGGCCGCGGGGGTCGATCCGGACGAGCACCCGGAGGTCCGCATCGACCGGGCCGAAGCACTGGCGGAGGCCGGGCTGCACGAGCAGGCCAGGGGCGAACTGCACCGGGCGGCGGATCGGTTGCGGCGGCTCGGCAGGGAGGCACGGCTCGGCGATACCTGGTTGACGCTCGCCGGATGCGCGCTGCGCGCGGGTGCTCCGGAGGCGGCGATCGGTCCGGCGCGGCGCGCCGCCAGGTTGTTCCGCTCGCAGCGGCGGCGTTCGTGGGCCGCGCTCGCGGTCGCCACCGAGTGCCAGGCGCGGCTGCGGGCGGGGCAGGTGTCGCGGTATTCGCTGGCCGCGGCGAAGCGGGCGGGCCACGCGTGCGCGGCGCACGGCTGGACCACGGCCGCCGCCGAGCTGTGGCTCGCGGCGGGGCGCGAAGCGACCCGGCTGGGCAGGCGGGTCACGGCCCGGACCTTGCTGGAGCTGGCCGCGACCGGCCGTGGTCAGGTTCCGGGTTCCACCCGGCAGCTCGCCGTGGGCTGGCTCGGGGAGGCGCTGCTCGCGGCGGACGCGGGCGACGACGGCAGGCTGTTCGACAGCTGCCGCCGCGGACTGCGCGCGGTGGAGAGCTACGCGAGCGGAATCGCCGCCTGGGAACCGCGGATCGAGGCGTTCGGCCTCGCCGAGGAGCTCGGTGGGGTCGCGATCGGTGCGGCCCTGCGTTCGGAGGACCCGCGACTGGTGCTGCGCTGGGTCGAGCGGTACCGGCTCGGGTCGGCGCACCGGAGAGCGGTGCGCCCTCCCGACGATCCCGAGCTGGGGTCGGCGCTGGTCCGGCTGCGATCGGCGGTGTCCGGTGCGACCGCGGCCGACGGTTCCAGGCTGCGGACCGCGCTGTCCGAGATCGGTGTCCTGGAACGACAGGTGCGGGACCGGGCGCTGCTGGTCGCCGGGGGTTCGGCGGGCGAGGCTCAGGTGGCCGGGGTCGACGAGGTGCTGAGCGCGTTGGGCGACGACGTGCTGCTCAGCCTGTTCGCGCACGACGGGGAGCTGCACGCGGTCTCCGTCGTCGACGGCCGGCCGCGGCTGCACGACCTCGGGGCCGAGGCGACGGCGGTGCTCGAAACCCAGCGGCTGCGCTACCTGCTGGCACGGCAGGCCGAGTCGGGCGACGGCCGGGTGGGCGCCGTCTACGCGGGAGGTGCCGCCGAGGCGGCGGCGGCCGTGCAGCGGCAACTGCTGGCGCCGGTGCTCGCGGCGCTGCCTCCGGGACGGCGGCTGGTGGTGGTGCCGACCGGACCGCTGCACGCGGTGCCGTGGGCGGCGTTGCCCGCCTGCCGGGGCCGGGGCGTGACGGTGGCGCCGTCGTTGCGGACCTGGCTGCGCGGCCGGGCGGATGCCGGGCTGGACCGGTCTCCGGGCGAACCGGTGTGGGTGTCCGGTCCGGGGCTGGAGCACGCCGAGCGCGAGGTCGCCGCCCTGCACGCGGCCGGTGGCGGGCGCTTGCTGTCGGGGATCGACGCCCGTGCGGAGCGGGTGCTGGACGCCGTGGACGGAGCCCGGATCGCGCACATCGCCGCGCACGGCCGGTTCCGGGACGACCAGCCGCTGCTGTCCTGCCTGGACCTCGCGGACGGTCCGCTCTACGGCTACGACCTGGACCGGCTGCGGCGCGGACCGCGCACCGTGGTGCTCTCGGCGTGCGAGGCAGGGCGTTCGGTGGTGGGCCGCGCAGGTCAGCTCACCGGTCTGGCCGCCACCTTGCTCGGGCGCGGCACGGCGACCGTGATCGCCAGCGTCGTCCCCGTGCCCGACGAGCGCACCGCGGACGTGATGCTCGCGCTGCACTCCCTGCTGCGCGGCGGCGCACCACCGGCCGAAGCCCTCGCCACCGCTCAAGCCACCTACGGCGAATCAGGCTTCCTCTGCCTGGGATACGGAGGCTGACTCGACACCACTAACCCGGAAGCCCGTGGCGTTGCCGCTGACACGAAGCCGTTCACCTGGAAGGACAAGATCAGAGACCCGCACACCAGGTCAGCAGAGAGGGAGTCAGGCGAGGCCGTGCAAGCGGCGGATCGCTTCGTCGAGCACTTCGTCCTGCTTGCAGAACGCGAAGCGCACCAGGTGCCGCACCGGTTCCGGATCGTCGCAGAACACCTGCACGGGGATCGCCGCGACGCCGACCCGCTCCGGCAGCGCCCGGCACAGCTCGGCGCCGTCGGTGAACCCGAGCGGCCGGACGTCCGCGCAGATGAAGTAGGTGCCTTCGGAGGCCAGCACGTCCATGCCGGCCTCGGTGAGGCCCTTGGACAGCCGGTCCCGCTTGCGCTGCAGGTCGTCGCGCAGGCCCCGGACCCAGTCCAGTTCGTTGCGCAGCGCGTGCGCCACGGCGGGCTGGAACGGGGCGCCGCCGACGAAGGTGAGGAACTGCTTCGCGGCGCGGATCGCACCGATGAGCTCCGCGGGCCCGCACGCCCAGCCGATCTTCCACCCGGTGGCGCTGAAGCTCTTGCCGACGCTGGAGATCGTCACGGTGCGCTCGGCCATGCCCGGCAGCGTGGCCAGCGGGGTGTGCGCCCGTCCGTCGAAGAGCAGGTGCTCGTAGACCTCGTCGGTGATGGCGATCAGGTCGTGCTCGCGGCAGACCTCGGCGATCGCGTGGAGCTCGGCGTCGGTGAGCACCGTGCCGGTCGGGTTGTGCGGCGAGTTCAGCACCAGCGCGCGGGTCCGCGGACCGGCCGCGGCGCGCAGGGCGTCCAGGTCCAGCTCGAACCGGTGATCGGGTCCTTGCCGGAGCCCGACGGTGCGGCGCACCCCGCCCGCCATGGCGACGGCCACCGGGTACGAGTCGTAGTAGGGCTCGATGAGCACGACCTCGTCACCCGGTTCCAGCAGCGCCAGCATCGAGGCGGTGATGGCCTCGGTGGCGCCGACGGTCACCAGGATCTCGCCGTCCGGGTCGTACTCGATGCCGTAGTGCGCCTGCCGGTGCTCGGAGATCGCGGCCCGCAGATCCGGTTCGCCCGCGCCGGGCGGGTACTGGTTGACCCCGTCGGCGATCGCCTGCTGCGCGGCTCGGAGCATGCCCGCGGGACCGTCGGTGTCGGGGAAACCTTGGCCGAGGTTGACCGCTCCCGTCTTGCGGGCCAGCTCGGTGATCTCGGCGAAGATCGTCGACGTGAACGGGCGCAACCGGGAGGTGAGGGCGGGAGTACGCACGGCTGGAACCCTACCGGCATTTTTCGATCTTGTTCGGTTCGGCGCGAGCGGCGGCGCACCGTGCGCGGGAGGCGACGAACGGTCACCGGGGGACGTTTCCGGCACGATCCCACCGGTCTCCCCGTCCGCTGCTGCAACAATCGTGGAGTGGCACAGACAGCGGTACCCGATTCGGACGAGCTCAAGCGGCGGGCGCTGCGACGGATGAAGGCCGTCGCGGGCGGGCTGCTGCTCGCGGCCACGGTGATCTACGTGATCGCCCGCTGGCAGGAGAACGCCGGTGCCGCCGCGTGGGTCGGCTACGTCCGGGCCGCGGCCGAAGCGGGCATGGTCGGTGCGCTGGCGGACTGGTTCGCGGTGACGGCGCTGTTCCGGCGCCCACTGGGGCTGCCGATCCCGCACACCGCGATCATCCCGACCCGCAAGGACGCGCTGGGCCGCAACCTCGGCGCCTTCGTCGGGGAGAACTTCCTGGCCGAGCCGGTGGTGCGGGACAAGCTGGGCCGCGCCGAGATCGGCGCCCGCGTCGGCACCTGGCTCGACGACGAGGCCCACGCCGAGCGGGTCACCTCGGAGCTGGCCACCGCGGTGCGCGGCGCCGTGCAGGTGCTGCGCGACGACGACGTGCAGGCCGTGCTGGAGCAGTCGGTGCTGCGCAAGGTCCTGGACCAGCAGTGGGGGCCGCCGTTGGGGCGGATCCTGTCGCAGGTGTTCGCCGACGGCACCCACCACAAGCTGGTCGACCTCATCTGCGATCGGGCCTACGACTGGGCGCGGGACAACCACGACACCGTGCTGCGCGTGGTGAGCCAGCGCGCCCCGTCCTGGTCGCCGCGGTTCTTCGACGGCATGGTCGCCGACAAGATCTACGCGGAGGTGCTGTCGTTCGCGTGGGCGGTGAAGACCGACCCGGACCACCAGATGCGCAAGGCCGTGGACCGGTTCCTGGTCGACTTCGCCCACGACCTGCAGCACGACCCGAAGACCATGGAGCGCGCCGAGCAGATCAAGCAGCAGGTGATCGAGCACCCGGAGGTGCAGAACCTCGTCGGCTCGGCCTGGAGCACAGCCAAGAGGATGCTGCTGGACGCCGCGGAGGACCCGTCCAGCGAGCTGCGGCTGCGGGTGCGCGACGGCCTGCGCGGTTTCGGGCGCAGGCTGGCGACGGAGCCGGAGCTGCGCGGCAAGGTGGACGGCTGGGTGGAGGGCGCGGCGGTTTACGTGGTGTCGCACTACCGCACCGAGATCACCACCCTGATCACGGACACCGTGGAGCGCTGGGACGCGGAGGAGACCTCCCGCAAGATCGAGCTCCAGGTGGGCCGGGACCTGCAGTTCATCCGCATCAACGGCACCGTCGTGGGCGCCCTGGCCGGGCTGGTGATCTACACGGTGTCCCAGCTGCTGCTGTGATCAGCTCTCGGTGGCGTGCCGTTCGCGCCAGGAGCGGGCCTTCTCCCGGTTCCCGCAGACCCGCATCGAGCACCACGTGCGGGACTTGTTGCGCGAGCGGTCGTAGAACGCCCACAGGCAGTCGTCCGCCGGGCAGATCTTGATCCGGTTCCAGTGGCCGGTGTGCACCAGGTGCACGGACGCGGCCAGCACGGTGCCGAGCGCGTCGTGCCCGCCGAGCACCGGCACGCCGTCGTGCAGGACCACGGGCACCGGCCAGGTGATCGTGTCGACGGGTGCGGGTGCGGACGGGTCGTAGGACACGGCGCCGCGCATGGCGTCGCGGATGCGCCGCGCCGCGCCGCGTTCGCCCGCTACTCCCAGACCGCGTCCGGTGGACCACTCCCGCCACTGGTCGGCGGAGTCCAGGACGTCCGTGTCGGCTTCGGCGTCGCAGGTGTTGAGGAAGGCCAGCACCAGCTCGACGTCGCGCTCGGCGTCCTGGTCCGCGGCGTGGTTCGCAGGGACTCGGTCAGCGACGGCTCTGCTGTTCACGAACACCATCGTAGGCGATTAGCCGGTTGCAGCGTGCGGTGATAACTCGTGTACTTCGCAAGACGGTTACTAACCCCTGTAGATCAGACGATGGTTATGTCACGATGTGGCTCGTCGCAGTGACGATGCGGGGGCGACGGCAAGGCGCTGAGCAGGGCGGCTCCGGCCGTTCGGCCCGCGGCGCCCGATCTCGTTCTCGCGCCTCGCTGAATCCGTTCCCGATGGAGAGGACTCGCCATGAGTACCGCAGCACCGTTGTCGATCGCGGCGTTCGCGATCGACACCCCCGATCCGCGTGCGCTCGCCGAGTTCTACGGGCGCTTGCTGGGCTGGGAGATCGACGAGGCCGAGGCGGAGCCCGACTGGGTGGAGCTGGCCGACCCGGCGGGCGGTCCGCCGCTGGCCTTCCAGCTCGATCCGCACTTCGTTCCGCCGACCTGGCCGGACCGGACGCGGCCGCAGATGATGCACGTCGACGTGCGGGTGGCGACCTTGGAGGAGGGGCACGAGCGCGCTGTGGGGGCCGGGGCGCGGCTGCTGCCGCAGCCACCGGATCGGCAGGGGGTGAACTGGCGCGTCTACGCCGATCCCGACGGTCATCCGTTCTGCGTGTGCGCGCAGCAGTGATCCGCCGGTAGCGGTGTCGGTGCTGGTGGCGGCTTTGTGCGGAGTGCCTGCCGTCTCACTCGGAAGGTGCAAGCTGACTGCTTGCAATAGTTAGCACTCGTGGCTACCGTGGAACGCAGCCGGAAGGAGCAAGGGCGATGGAGCGGGTGGACAAGACCGTCAACAAGGCCGTGAACCAAGCGGTCAGCGACCTCGGCGGTTACATCCGGGCGCAACGCAGCAACGCCCAGATCTCGCTTCGCGAGCTCGCCAAGAGCGCGGGGGTGTCCAACCCCTACCTCAGCCAGATCGAGCGCGGCCTGCGCAAGCCGAGCGCGGAGATCCTCCAGCAGATCGCCAAGGCGCTGCGCATCTCCGCGGAGGCGCTCTACGTGCAGGCCGGGATCCTGGAGCAGCGCGAGGGCGGCCCGGTGGTGGACGCCATCATCGCCGACCCCGATCTGGGCGAGCGGCAGAAGCAGGTCCTGCTCGACATCTACGCCTCGTTCCGGCGCGAACACGACGGCCTCGCCGACGGGCCGGACCAGCACCGCACCGATTCCCCCGATGAGGAGTGAGCATCATGCCGACGAACGAGAACAGCACGAAGACCCCCGGTCAGGCGCAGTCCGGTCCCGCGCTCGGCGAAGCCGCCGAGCAGGCGCGCACCCCGCTGCTCGCCGCGCTCGGCGCCGGTGACCTCGCCGCGCAGACCATCGCCGACACGCTCAGCAAGCTCCGCGGCCGGTTGAACGAGGGTGCGGAGTCGGCGCGCACCGGGGTCAACGAGCTGCCCCACGACCTCAAGGAGCGCTTCGACCCGGCGGAGCTGCGCAAGCGCGTCGACGCCTACACGCAGTCCGCCGTGCAGCTCTACGGCTACCTCGCCGACCGGGGTGAGACGACCTTCGAGCGCATCCAGGCCCAGCCCCAGGTCAAGCAGGCGTGGAGCCAGTTGGAGCAGGTGCAGGGCCGGGTGGACACCGCAGTCGGGGACGCGCGCGTCATCGCCGACGACGTGCTGGGCAAGGTCACCCGGACCACCCGCTCCTGGGGTGAGAAGGCCGCGGAGACCACGGAGAAGACCACGACCGTCGCGGCCGAGAAGGTCCGCGAGACGGCGGCCGACGTGGCGGACGCGGTCGAGGAGACCGGTTCGGACGCGGCGACCGCGACCCGCAGCACCAGCCGCAAGGCCGCCAACCGCACCGCTGCGGCGAAGACCGCGCCGAAGACCACCGGCGCAGCGAAGACCGGCACCGCGAAGAAGGCGACCGGCAAGTCCGAGAACTGAGCCGCGTCCGCGGACTCGGCCGCGAGCAGCGGCGGGTTCGGGCGCGGTACGACCGAGCGGGACCCCGGGACGGCTACTCCGGGGTCCCGCTCACACGTAGGGTGGAGTGGTGGAGTTGTCATTCAGCGGTCCGCCGGAGTTGCTGCTGCAGTTCTGGATTCTGAAGGTCATCTGGCTGGCCGGTCTGCCGCTCGGGCTGTACGCCTTCGTGCACGCGCTGCTGCAGCGGGCCGACGCGTTCACCGCGGTCGGCAAGCTGTCCAAGCCCGCGTGGCTGGGCATCACCGGCGCCGGGCTGGTGATGCTGGCGGTGTTCACCAGCGGGCCGATCACGATCATCTGGTTGGCGGGGCTGGTGGGCGTCCTGGTCTACCTGCTCGACGTGCGCCCGAAGGTCACCGACGTGCAGCGGGGCAGCTCCTGGTAGCCGAGGGCTCGGTGGCGCCCGCTGCCGGCGCGCTTCCTTCCGGTGCCCGGTGGCGTTCCTACGGCAGGGGCGAGCCGATCACGCTGGTGGCGCACGGCCTGGGCGCGACGCCGGGTGAGGCACGCATCCCCGCCTCGGGGTTGCCGGGCACGCGCGTCGTGCTCACCTTCGCGGGCCACGGCGAGGCGGCCGACCCGCCTGCGGGGTATTGGGATCACGGCGTGCTGGCCGCGGACGTGCTGGCCGCGGCGGATGCCACCGGCGCCACTCGCGCGGTCGGCGTCTCGTTGGGAACGGGTGCGCTGACGAGGGCGGTCGCGACCCTCCCGGACCGGTTCGAACGGCTCGCGCTGCTGCTGCCCGCCGTGGTGGACGGAGCGCGCGAGGTGTCCTCGGCGTGGGCGCTGGAGCGGCTGGCCGAGGCGGTCGACGCGGCGGAGTCCGACGGCGGTGCCGCGCTGCGCGAGCGGGTGGCCGGTGAGTTCCCTCCCGGCGTGGACCTGGGCGAACACCTCGACCTCCGGGTGGCCGCGCTGCGCAGGCTCGGCCCGGCGCTGCACGCCTTGGCGGACCGGCCGGTCCTCGACGACGCCGCCGCGTTGAGCTCGGTGCGGGCGGACGTGCTGGTCGTGACCGGTACCGACGATCCGCTGCACCCGGTGTCCGCCGCGCGGCGGACCGCCGCAGCGATCCCCGGAGCCCGGCTGGAAGTGCTGCCGTCGGTGGCTCCGATGTTCACGCACCGGCGCGAACTGCGGGCGCTGCTGGGCGACTTCCTGGGCAGCTGAGGCGGTAGCCGCCCGCGCTCGTATCGTCGGTGCATGGCTGATTGGTCGCTCGCCGCGGGAACGCTCGCGGTGGCCCCCGCGCCGGACCGTCCCGAGCTGCTCGCCGATCCCGTGCGCGACGCGGTGACCGCGTTCCCGCCGGTGGAGGCGTCGCTGGTCGGGGTCGCCGAGATCGACCCGGAGTTCGCCGACACCGCGGCGTTCTGCGCGCGGTACGGATCGCCGCCCGAGCTGTCGGCGAACTGCGTGATCGTCGCGGGCAAGCGCGGCGGGGAGGTCCGGTACGCGGCGTGCCTGGTGCTCGCGACGGCGCGCGCCGACGTCAACGGCGTGGTCAAGCGCCGCCTCGACGTGCGCAAGGCGTCGTTCGCGGCGATGGACGAGGCCGTGCGGCTGACGTCGATGGAGTTCGGCGGGATCACGCCGTTCGGGCTGCCCGCGCAGTGGCCGGTCCTGGTGGATCAGGCCGTGGCGTCCGCTCCTGCCCTGGTCGTCGGAAGCGGCCTGCGCCGATCCAAGATCATCGTCTCGGGTGCGCTGCTGTCCGCGCTGCCCGCGGCGGAGGTCCTGGACGGCTTGGGCCGGGAGATCCCGGCGGACTGACCGGCGCGGGGCTCAGAACACGACCGTGCGCTTGTCGTGCACGAGGACGCGGTCCTCCAGGTGCGCGCGCAGCCCGCGGGCCAGCACGATCTTCTCGATGTCGCGACCCTTGCGGACCATGTCGGTGGCCGCGTCGGTGTGATCGACCCGCGTCACGTCCTGCTCGATGATCGGCCCCGCGTCCAGCTCCGGGGTGACGTAGTGGCAGGTCGCCCCGACGAGCTTCACACCGCGCGCGTACGCCTGGTGGTACGGGCGGGCGCCCGCGAACGAGGGCAGGAAGCTGTGGTGGATGTTCAGCGCCCGGCCCGCCCACTCCTCGCACACCTCGGGCGGCACGATCCGCATGAACCGGGCCAGCACGATCGCGTGCGGGTCGTGGCCCTCGACCAGCGCCCGGACCTCGTGGAACGCGCCGTCCTCGGCGTCCTGGTCGGTTCCGGAGGGGAACGGCACGTGGTGGAACGGCACCCCGTGCGCCTCGGTGATCGCGCGCAACCTCGGGTGGTTCCCGATGACGGCCCGCAGGTCCACGTCGAGCTCCCCGGACGCGACGCGCCCGAGCAGGTCGTGCAGGCAGTGCCCTTCCTTGGAGACCAGCAGCACGACCCGGCGCCGCTCGGAGGTGTCGCTCACCCGCCAGTTCGTGCTGCCCAGCTCGTCGGCGACGCGGGCGAAGCGCTCCCGGAGCTCCGCGACGCCGAACGGCAACGAGTCGGCGCGCACCTCTTGGCGGGTGAAGAACCAGCCGGTCTCCGGATCGGTGTGGTACCCGGCTTCCACGATCCAACCGCCCCATTCGGCGAGGAACGAGGCGATGCGCGCCACGATCCCGGTGCGGTCCGGGCAACCGAGGGTGATGACGAATCGAGAGGGCACGGTTGCGGAGTATCGCACTGCCCCAGCTGCGCGTTCAGCGAAGCCGCCCTGACCGGTCGTGGCGTGTCGGACCCCTCCGGTGGTCGCCCGCCGAGCGACGACGGCGACGCGCGGTGACCGCCGCCGGGCAGCGCGACGTCCGGTCCGGGGCGGTGCGGTCGCTCAGGAACCGTCGCCGGGCAGGGGCGCGACCGAGGCCCAATCCACGGTGAGCTCGCCCAGCCGCCACCGCCGCGGCCGGTCCCGCACCGGCCAGCCGAGCGCGGCGAGCAGCCGCACCGACTCCGCCCAGCGCGCTCGCGGTCCGAACGGGGCGCGCGGCGCCGCCCTCGCCCAGCAGGCGTCGAGGTCGGTGAACAGCGCGTGCACCTTCTCCCCCGGCACGTTGCGGTGGATCAGCGTCTTCGGCAGCCGCTCCGCCAGGTCCGAGGGCCGCTCCAGGTCCCCGGGCAGGCAGGCCAGCGTCAGCGTCCGCGGTCCCGACCGGTCCAGCGCGACCCAGCAGCAGCGCCGCCCGATCTCGTCGCAGGTGCCCTCGACCAGCAGCCCGTCCGGGGCGAGGCGCCCGCGCAGCTCGTCCCAGGCCTTCCACGCCTCCGGCTCGGTGTACTGGCGCAGCACGTTGAGCGCCCGCACCAGCGCCGGGCCGTCCTGGCCGCCGATGCCCGCGGCCAGCCCGGCGAGTTCGAAGCCACCGCGGCGGAACTCCAGCGCGGGCGGGTCGGCGACGGCCTTGCCCGCGGTCACCCGATCCGGGTCGATCTCGAGGCCGAACACCCGCGCGTCCGGGCGCACCGGGCGCAGCCGGGCCGCGAGTTCGACGGTGGTCACCGGGGTCGCCCCGAACCCGAGGTCGATGACCAGCGGATCCGCGGCCGAGGACAGCGAACGGGCCACCCACGGGGTGCCGGCGATCCAGCGGTCCACGCGGCGCAGCCGGTTCGGGTTCGTGGTGCCGCGGGTGGGCACGCCGAGCGCGCGGGCACGTCCGGCCGCCAGCCGGGGAGCCCGCTTGCGGGGCTGGTTCATGCGGTTCCCGCCCAGGTGTTGGAGATCATCCGAGATCAGGCGGGCCGGCGGGCCAGCCACTCGGTGGTGAACCGCTCCTCGGCCGCCAGCAGCTTCTGCACCTGGTCGGCCACGAGGTCTTCGAGCTTGCCGCCGACGAACGGCACGTTCACCCGCACCTCGCCCTCGACGACGAACTCGCTGGCGTCGGCGCCGTCGGTCAGGTCGCGCAGCCACATCGATCCGCCGACCGTGCACGGCACCCCGGCGACCTCGGCCGCGATCTCGCCGGTGTAGTGCCCGTCCTCCTCGCGCCGCCAGGACTCGCTGCGGTCGATCACCAGGTCACCCGCGCCCACGACGGTGCGCGCCACCGGCGGCAGCGAGTCCGTGCGCACGCCTTGGCGCACCTCGAAGCGCACCGCGTCGCCGTCCACCGCGTGCTCCACGAGCTCGTTGCGGGTACCCCCGAGCTCGGTGAGGCGCTCCCGCAGATAGTCGAGGTCGATGAGCGCCGCATGCACCTGCGACGCGGGCCACTCGGAGGTGCTGCGGTGCTCGATGCGGCGTGCCATGGGCGGAAGGTTACCTTTGGCAATCGTGAACCCCTCGATGTCCGGCGCCGAAGGAACCAGCGGTGGCGCGCCGCCGACCGGCGAGCCGACGCCCCACGCCCTGTCCGGCCACACGACGCTGCGCCTCGGCGGCCCGGCCGCCGAGTTCGTCCTGGCCGAACACCCCGACCAGCTGGCCGAGGCGGTCCGGGAATCCGACGCGGCCGGTCAGCGGCTGCTGGTGCTGGGCGGCGGCTCGAACCTCGTGATCGCGGACGGGGGCTTCGACGGCCGGGTCGTGCGGATCGCCACCCGCGGTCGCCGCTACGACATCGTCGACGGATTCGTGCAGCTCACCGTCGAAGCGGGCGAGGACTGGGACGACGTCGTCGCCGACACCGTCCACCAGGGGCTGGGCAACTTGGAGTGCCTGTCCGGGATCCCGGGGCTCACCGGCGCCACCCCGGTGCAGAACGTCGGCGCCTACGGCGTGGAGATCTCCGAGATGCTCGTCTCGGTGGACCTGCTGGACCGGCACACCGGGCGGATCCGCACGGTGCTGGCCGACGACCTCGGGCTGGTCTACCGGGGCAGCGTGCTCAAGCACACCGCGGACGCGGTGGTGCTGCGCGCCCGCTACCTGCTGCGCGACGGCGGGGAGTCGGCGCCGATCCGGTACGCCGAGCTGGCCCGCGAACTCGACGTGACGCCGGGCGCCCGCGTCGACGTGACCCGGGTGCGCGAGGCCGTGCTGCGCTTACGGCGCACGAAGGGCATGGTGCTCGACCCCGAGGACCACGACACCTGGAGCGCGGGTTCCTTCTTCACCAACCCCATCGTGGCGGCCGACGAGCTGCCCGGAGTGCTGGAGCTGATCGCGGCCCGCGTGGGACCGGACGAGCGGGTGCCGCAGTACCCGGCTTCGGACGGGCGCACGAAGCTCTCCGCCGCGTGGTTGATCGACCGCGCCGGGTTCGGCAAGGGCCACGCGGGCCCCGGCGGGCGCGCGGCGCTGTCCGACAAGCACACCCTGGCGTTGACCAACCGGGGCTCGGCGAGCACCGCCGACCTGCTCCACCTGGCGCGTGAAGTCCGCGACGGGGTGCGTTCGGCGTTCGGCGTGTCACTGGCGCCCGAGCCCGTCCTGGTGGACTGTTCGCTCTGAGGCGTGGGGGCGCGAAGCGCGGTTCCGGTGTGGTGCCGACCGGATTCACCCGCCTGCTGACCGGCCGGAAGAGTGACTCTTCGTGACTATTGATTAACCCTGAGTGTTAAATGGTTGCTGGAGGGGGCCGCCATGCTCAGCATCAGGGAACTTCGGGACAGAGCGGTCATCAGGCCGATCAAGCGCGCGGTCGAGGACCAGCTGCTGGACCTCCCAGGCGTCACCGCGGTCGACATCGGTGAGAAGCGCACCGCCGGCCGGTTCACCGGTGAGCAGGGCATCGTCGTGTCCGTCGCGCGCAAACGTCCTCCCGACCGGGTGTGGCCGGGCACGCACGTCCCCCCGGACGTGCTCGGCATCCCCACCGACGTCATCGAGGAAAAGCCGCTGCTGCAGCACGCGCACACCTGCGCCGAGGAATCGGTGGCGCTGCGCGGGCGCGGTTTCGCGCACGACGGCGCGGTCACCGGCGGGGACGGGCTGGCGCCGTGCCGCTCGGTGCAGCTGGCGCCGCCGGACGCCCGCTACGCGGGCCGGTACCGGCGCACCGGGACGCTGGGCGCGCTGGTCGTCGGGCATCCGCCCGCGGTGGCGACGATGGGCCTGACCACGTTCGACGTGGCCTGCCTCGACGACGGCTGGGCGGTCGGCGATCGGATGGTCGACCCGGACACCGGGCACGTGTACGCGGACCTGGCCCGCGGCGCGCTGTCCGGCCGGGTGGACGCGGCGGCCGTCACCTTGGGCAGGGGCGTCGGCCATTCCCCGGTGATTCCCGGCATCGGTCCGGTGACGGGGCAGTGCGCCGCCTATCCGGGTGAGCCGGTGCGCAAGTGCGGTTACGGCAGCGGTGTCACCAGCGGAGTGGTCACCTCGGTGGACGTGACGCTGCGGGTGGACCACGGCGCGGCGCTGGGCGTGCGGGTGCTGCGCGAGCAGATCCGCATCGACTGCCCCGCCTCCGCCGGGTGCTTCCTGCGTCCCGGGGACGCCGGCGGTGTGGTGGTCAACCACGACGGCCGGGTCGTCGGGCTGCTGTTCGCGGGCACCCGCAGCGGGATGACCGGCTTCGCCAGCCCCATCGTGGACGTGCTGGCCGAGCTCGACGTGGAGCTGTGCGTGCTGCACCGCCAGCTCCAAGTGTGATCGCGGATGTGCGGTGAGTTAGCCCACGGATGTGATCGTTCGCGCGATCGAGTTCTCGCGGCGACCGCGCGCGCCCGATGTCGATCACGGTCGGCGAGCGCCCTTCCCCCTGGTCATGGCCCTGTCGAGTGAGCCGGTCCCGCCCGATCGTGCGGTTCGCGCGGCCCGGGGGCGCTCGCAGCGGCGATGCTGTGACCCGACACACTGTTGATCGGCGACATCTTTTCTGGTCGCCGGACGTCTTCGAGTAGTGAGAACCATGTCGGAACGGATCGGGGTCAAGGAGTGCTGAGCAGGGTGGGTCGGTCGCGGGTACGGCTGCTGTGGACTGCGCTGGCGGGCGCGTTGGCGGCCGTGCTGCTGATATCGGGTTGCGGGTCGCAGTCCTCGGGCGGAGGTGGCACCGGGGGTGGCGCGCAGGCGCAGGCGCCCGCGGCCAAGGTGCACCTCGAACCCGGCGGCGGTGGCGACGTCAACCCGGCCGCGCCGGTGAAGGTCAGCGTCGAACGCGGCAAGCTCGACGACGTCGCGCTGACCAACGGCGACGGCAAGGAGGTCGAGGGCGAACTGGCAGCCGACGGCCTCAGCTGGACCGCCGGCGAGCAGCTCGGCTACGGCAAGACCTACACCTGGTCCGGCGAGGCCACCGGCACCGACGGGCAGAGCGTCCCGGTCCAGGGCAGCTTCACCACCGTGTCCCCGGCGAAGACGGTGCGCGCCACCGTCAACCCGACCGACCACACCGAGGTCGGCGTCGCGATGCCGATCAGCGTCAAGTTCGACCAGCCCGTCACCGACAAGGCCGCCGCGGAACGCGCGCTGCAGGTGCGGCCGTCCGTGCCCGTCGAGGGCGCCTGGGCGTGGCTGTCGGACAAGCAGGTGGACTGGCGGCCGAAGGAGTACTGGCCCGCGGGAACCCAGGTCGAGGTCGACGCCAACCTCTACGGCGTGCACTACGGCGAGGGCGAGTACGGGCGCTCCGACCTGACCACGAAGTTCTCCGTCGGCCGCTCGCAGATCGTCAAGGCGGACGCGTCCACGCACCAGATGATCGTCGAGCAGGACGGCAAGCAGATCGCGAGCTACCCGGCCAGCTACGGCAAGGACCACGATCCGGAGCTGAACACGCCCAACGGCACCTACATGGTGATGCAGAAGAACCCCGTCGAGATCATGGACAACCCCCGCTACGGCTACACCGACGTGGAGAAGAAGTGGGCCGTGCGGATGTCCAACCACGGTGAGTTCATCCACGAGAACGAGGAGAACCGCGCCAACCTCGGCAAGGTCAACACCTCGCACGGCTGCATCAACCTGTCCGAGGCGGACGCGAAGGCCTACTTCGACGGCGCGCTGATCGGCGACCCGATCGAGGTCACCGGTGCGGTCACCACGATGGAACCGCGCTTCGACGTCTTCGACTGGATGATCGATTGGGAGCAGTGGCAGCAGAAGTCCGCGTTGTGATCTAGCGCTGCGCTTTCCCGGTCCCGCGAGGGCGGTTCGATCCGCCCTCGCGGGACTTTTTCATGCCCGGTGCCGATCCCCGGCTGTGAACAGCGTCACCAGCCGCTCGGCGTTCGAGCCGGTCGCCGCGGGCTCCGGGGTAGCGTCAGCGGGCTGTGCTCGGCGGCGCAGGAATGTTTTCCCCCGCACCGGCGTCGAGCTTCTACAGCGTCCGAAACGGATCGGACGTCCGCGCGGACGTCCCCGACAAGGTTTGCGATAGGGCTAGTCGATGACTTCTGGCACCGCCCGGATGCGGCCCCGCCGCGCCGCCGTGTTCTCGTTGCACACTTCGCCGCTGGAGCAGCCCGGCACCGGTGACGCGGGCGGGATGAACGTCTACATCGCGCAGACCGCGACCCGGCTGGCCGAACTCGGCACCGAGGTGGAGATCTTCACCCGCGCCACGTCCTCCGAGGTGCCGCCGGTCGCGGAGCTCGCGCCGGGCGTCACGGTGCGCCACGTCGTGGCCGGTCCGTTCGAGGGCTTGGACAAGAACGAGCTGCCCGCGCAGCTGTGCGCGTTCGCCGCGGGCGCGCTGCGCGCGGAGGCCCGGCACGAGCCGGGGTTCTACGACGTCGTGCACTCGCACTACTGGCTGTCCGGGCAGGTCGGCTGGTTGGCCAGGGAACGCTGGGGAGTGCCGCTGGTGCACACCGCGCACACCCTGGCGAAGGTGAAGAACACCGCGCTGGCCGCGGGCGACACCCCCGAGCCGCGGGTCCGGGTGCTCGGCGAGGAGCAGGTGGTCGCCGAGGCGGACCGCCTCGTCGCGAACACCGAGGTGGAGGCGTCCGACCTGGTCCGGCTCTACGGCGCCGACCCGGCGGAGGTGGCGACCATCCCGCCGGGCGTGGACCTGCGCCGGTTCACGCCGGGAGATTCGGCCGCGGCGCGCGCCCGGTTCGGGTTGTCGCGGGACGCGCTGGTGTTCGCGTTCGTCGGCCGCATCCAGCCGTTGAAGGCACCGGACGTGCTGCTGCGCGCGACCGCGGAGCTGCTGGCCCGGCGTCCCGAGCTGCGCCCGCGGTTGGCGGTGCTGGTCGTCGGCGGCCCGTCGGGCAGCGGGCTGGAACGCCCGGAGGCGCTGCAGGAGCTGGCGCGGGAACTCGGCATCGCCGATGTGGTGCGCTTCCTGCCGCCGCAGGGCGGGGAGGCGCTGGCCGACGTCTACCGGGCCGCGGACGTGGTGACGGTGCCCAGCTACAACGAATCGTTCGGCCTGGTCGCGCTGGAGGCGCAGGCCTGCGGCACGCCGGTGGTGGCGGCCGCGGTCGGCGGCCTGCCGGTGGCGGTGGCCGACGGCCGGTCCGGGCTGCTGGTCGCGGGGCACGGTACGGACCAGTGGGCGGACGCGTTGAGCTCGGTGGCCGACGCCGGTTTACGCACCCGGCTCGCGGCGGGGACGGTGGAGCACGCGGAGACGTTCTCCTGGGACCGCACCACGGAGGCGTTGCTGGACACCTACGCGCGGGCGAAGCACGCGTTCCACTCGCAGTTCAGCTTGGAGGTGACGGCGTGACCGTCGTGGAGACCATCGAGTCCGCGCTGGACGCGAGCGAACTGGACTACCGGCAGGAGGCCGACGGCCGGTTCTTCGTGACGTTGCCGGGCACGAAGAAGCTGCAGACGAACTGCTGGCTGGTCGTGGCCGAGCACGCGGTGGTCGTGGAGGCCTTCGTGTGCAGGCAGCCGGACGAGGCGCACGAGGACGTCTACCGGTACCTGCTTCGGCGCAACGCGCGGCTCTACGGCGTGCACTACACGATCGACGGGACCGGGGACATCTACCTGGTGGGCCGGATCGGCCTGCACGCGGTGACGGCGGAGGAGATCGACCGGGTGCTCGGGCAGGTGCTGGAGGCCGCGGACGGGGATTTCAACTCGCTGCTGGAACTGGGGTTCGGCACCGCGATCCGCCGGGAGTGGGGCTGGCGGGAGTCGCGCGGCGAGTCGCTGGCGAACCTGCGGCCGTTCGAGCAGCTGGTGCGCCGGGACGGTCCGCTGGCGCCGGCGGACGAAGAACGGGCCTGATCCCCTGCTCCTGCGTGCGTCCGCTGGTCGGACCGGCGGACGCGAGGGGCGGCTCGGGAGAGAGGGGGAGTCGCGAGCTCGAACCGCCCCACGCGTGAGGTCCCGCCTGCGGGCCCAGTGGGCGGGGGGCACCCGGGGCCCGGCGGGGCGTGGTTCGACGGGGGAGACGAACCACGCTCTTTTTGTTGCTCTCGTCCGGACCGGGGAGTGCGTGGGAGCCGATCCGCGAGAGCAGTGTCAACTTCGCAGAGTCACGCACTGGCCACAAGTCCGATCTATTACTCCATTCGAGTGATCTTCCACACTAGGGGTAACGCTGCGGATTAATCATCAAGGAATAGTGTGCACGTTTGTGACTGGCGACACTTTCGTGTCACGGTGGCACGGTGAATGGATAACCGTCGGGTGACGACCACAACCGATTTGCGGGGTCACTGCCAGCGGCTGCGTTCCCCCGAAGATCATCACTCGATACGGTGGCGCACTGCTCTGAGTGATCGACCACGGGGTGGTCGTTGTGTCGCACAACTGAAAAATCCTCATGTTTCATGCATGGTCACTCAGTCGTGGAGCAGTGGAGGCTGACCCGATCGGCCCAGTTCCGGTTGGTACTGCGTCGTTCGGGGGACGGGGACGATGTCCAGTGCGATCGGGTGGCCCCCCCGAGGGCCTCGCGAGCTCGTCGCCGCCCCTCGCGTCAGGGCCCGGAGGTTCGCGGGCGCGCCCGCGGCGGCCGGGCACGCGGCGCGGACGGCTTGTCATAGCCTGAGCCCATGACTGTCGGGACTCTGGTACTGCTGCGACACGGCGAAAGCACCTGGAACGCCGAGAACCTGTTCACCGGCTGGGTCGACGTTCCTCTCTCCGAGAAGGGCACGACCGAGGCGCGCCGCGGCGGCGAGCTGCTGCGCGAAACCGGGGTGCTGCCCGACGTGCTGCACACCTCGCTGCTGCGCCGGGCCATCACCACCGCCAACATCGCCCTGGACGGTGCCGACCGGCACTGGATCCCGGTGCGCCGGGACTGGCGGCTCAACGAGCGGCACTACGGCGCGCTGCAGGGCAAGAACAAGAAGCAGACCCTGGACGAGTACGGCGAGGAGCAGTTCATGCTCTGGCGCCGCTCCTACGACACGCCGCCGCCGGAGATCGAGCCGACCGACGAGTTCAGCCAGGAAGGCGACCCGCGCTACGCGGACCTCGGCGCCGACATGCCGCGCACCGAGTGCCTCAAGGACGTCGTGGCGCGGCTGCTGCCGTACTGGGAGAACGCGATCGTGCCGGACCTGCGGGCCGGCCGGACCGTGCTCGTGGCCGCGCACGGCAACTCGCTGCGGGCGCTGGTGAAGCACCTCGACGGGATCTCGGACGAGGAGATCGCCGGGCTGAACATCCCGACGGGCATCCCGCTGCGCTACGACCTCGACGAGCAGCTGGCCCCGACCAACCCGGGCGGCACGTACCTGGACCCGGACGCCGCCGCCTCGGCCGCGGCGGCGGTGGCCAACCAAGGGCGCTGATCCGAGATCGCCTCGCCACCGGTGCGCAGCGGCGCCCGGTGGCGAGGCGATCACCGGCCGTAGTCTCACCGGGCGACACCTGAGCGAAGGTGTCGCCCGTTCTACGTCCGCTCCCTGTTCACGCGGGGAGCGCGGCAACGGTCCGCAGCTGAACCCGGCTCCACTTTCGAGTGAATCAGAGGTGAAGAACCCTCCGATTCATGTCGCGGGTGTCACGGATCGCGCTCGCGGGCTGGTCCAGCACCGCATCTCCCTGCTTACGATGCTGCTGTGACCGCATTGGGCTATACCGCCCTGATCATCGGCTTGCTGGCGATCGGTGTGGCGGCCGGGTACCTGGCCGCGCGGACGGCGCGGCACCGCGAACGCCGTCGGCCCGAGGGGCCGACCGTCGCGGAACTGCTGCAGCGACTCGTGCACCGGACGAACAACGGCATCGTCGTGCTCAACCGGTTCGGCGACGTGGTGCTGAACAATCCGCGCGCCGACGAGCTCGGCTTCGTCCGGGACAACCAGGCCGACCCCCGCGCCCGCAAGGCCGCCGAGGAGGCGCTGGAAACCGGCGAACCGGTGACCGTGGACCTGTCCCCGCTGAACCGCACGTCGCTGCGCGGTCGCGGACCGGCCGCGGTGCTCGGCGAAGTGCGACCGCTCGGCGACGGGTTCACCGTGATCGACGCGGGCGACGAGTCCGACGCCGTCCGGCTGGAGGCGACCCGGCGGGACTTCGTGGCCAACGTCTCGCACGAGCTCAAGACCCCGGTCGGCGCGCTCGCGCTGCTGGCGGAAGCCGTGATCGACGCCTCCGACGACGCCGACGAGGTCCGCCGGTTCTCCACCAAGATCCTGCACGAGTCGACCCGGCTGGGCACGCTCGTCTCCGAGCTCATCGCGCTGTCCCGGCTGCAGGGCGCCGAACGGCTGCCCGAGCTGACCACCGTCGAAGTCGACGTCGTCGTCGAGGAGGCGCTGGGGCGCTCCCGCATCGCGGCCGAGTCCGCGGGCATCGAGATCACCCTCGACGATCCCAGCGACCTGCTGCTCGACGGGGACCGGACGCTGCTGGTGACCGCGCTGAGCAACCTCATCGACAACGCCGTGTCGTACTCCCCGCCGGGGTCGCCGGTGTCCATCAGCCGCCGGATGGTCGGCGACTTCGTGGAGATCGCCGTCACCGACCGGGGCATCGGCATCGACCCGCAGCACCAGCAGCGGGTGTTCGAGCGGTTCTTCCGCGTCGACCCGGCCCGCTCGCGGGCCACCGGCGGGACCGGCCTCGGGCTGGCCATCGTCAAGCACGTCGCCGCCAACCACGGCGGCGAGGTGAAGTTGTGGAGCAGGCTCGGAACCGGCTCCACGTTCACCCTCCGGGTGCCTCGGCACGGTGCCGACGCGGAGGTGGGCGGTACCGGCGAGCAGAACGCGGCGACCGGTTCGGAGCTCGCCGGCTCCGAGCAGTCCGGGGGCGAGGCCCGGTCGGACGCCGCGGCGGGTACCGCCGAACCGGGCCGGGCGGACACCCGGCCCGAGACCGATAGTGCGGACGGGGTCGCAACCGTCGAAACGGGAGGAGTCCGGTGACCAGGGTGCTGATCGTGGAGGACGAGGAGTCCTTCGCCGACCCATTGGCGTTCCTGCTGCGCAAGGAGGGGTTCACCGCGGCGGTCGCAACGACCGGCCAGGAGGCGCTGGACGAGTTCGACCGCAACGGCGCGGACATCGTGCTGCTCGACCTGATGCTGCCCGGCATGAGCGGCACCGACGTGTGCAAGCAGCTGCGGCAGCGCTCCGCCGTCCCGGTGATCATGGTGACGGCGCGGGACAGCGAGATCGACAAGGTGGTCGGGCTCGAACTGGGCGCCGACGACTACGTCACCAAGCCGTACTCGGCCAGGGAGCTGATCGCGCGGGTGCGCGCGGTGCTGCGCCGCGGCGGCGAGGCCGAGGACCTGCAGCCGCAGGCGCTGGAGGCCGGTCCGGTGCGGATGGACGTGGAGCGGCACGTGGTGACGGTGGCGAGCGAGGAGATCAGCTTGCCGCTCAAGGAATTCGACCTGCTCGAATACCTGCTGCGCAACGTGGGCCGGGTGCTGACCCGCGGGCAGCTGATCGACCGGGTGTGGGGCGCGGACTACGTCGGCGACACCAAGACCCTCGACGTCCACGTGAAGCGGCTGCGCTCCAAGCTGGAGCCGGACCCGGCCGAACCCCAGTACCTGGTCACGGTGCGCGGCCTGGGCTACAAGTTCGAGGTGTGAGCGCCTCGCCCGCCCGGGGCGAGTAGCGACCCCGGCACGGGGCGCGTCGAGGCGGGGCGCGGGGGCGACGGCGGTGTGGCCCGGTTCGCACCGGTTCGTGGCCCCCACCCGGCTCGGGGGTGTGGTTGCGGCCGGTAACGTTGTCGGACATGCGCCTAGGGGTGCTCGACGTCGGATCCAACACCGTCCACCTGCTCGTGGTGGACGCGCACCGTGGTGCCCATCCGACCCCGATGACATCGGAGAAGACCGTGCTGCGGCTGGCCGAGCGGATCGGCGCCGACAGGCGCCTCGGCGACGACGACGCCGATGAGCTCGTCGGCACCGTCGCCGAGGTGAAGCAGGCCGCCGAGCAGGCGGGCTGCGAAGACCTGATGGCCTTCGCCACGTCCGCGATCCGCGAAGCCGACAACGCCACCGAGGTGCTCGCGCGCGTCCGGGACGAGACGGGCGTGGAATTGCGCGTGCTCTCCGGCGAGCAGGAGGCGCGGCTGACGTTCCTGGCCGCGCGGCGCTGGTACGGCTGGTCCGCGGGCAGGTTGCTGCTGCTCGACATCGGCGGCGGCTCGCTGGAGATGGCCATCGGCATCGACGAGCAGCCCGACCTGGCGGCCTCGCTGCCGCTGGGCGCCGGTCGGCTGGCCCGCACCCGGCTGCCGCAGGACCCGCCGAGCCGGCGGCAGGTGGGCGAAGTGCGGGAGTGGCTGGACGAGCAGCTGGCTCCGACGGCGAAGCGCTTCCGCAAGATCGGCGGCCCCGATCGTGCCGTCGCCACCTCCAAGACGTTCCGCTCGCTGGCGCGGCTCACCGGTTCGGCGCCCGCCTCGGCGGGCCCGCGCGTGCCGCGCACCCTCACCGAGACCGGCCTGCGCCAGCTGCTGGCGTTCATCACCCGGATGTCCGCGGCCGACCTGGCCGGGCTGGACGGGGTCAGCAGCGCGCGCTCCCACCAGCTCGTCAGCGGAGCGCTGGTCGCGGAGGCGGTGATGCGCGCGCTGGGCGTCACCGAACTGGACATCTGCCCGTGGGCGCTGCGGGAAGGCGTCATCCTCAGGCGGCTGGACCACGCCAACGGAGAGGACCACACTGCCATGCGGACCCGCCTAGAGCTCGGGTCGTTCGACGCGGAGCCCTTCGCGAACGGGTCGGATGCGGACCGGGGAACTGGACGGCAAGCCCACTACGGGGCACGGTGGAATCGATGAGTCGGGACAGCGGGTCCGAGCACCCGAGCCAGCGCACCGTCGCGGAGCTGCTCGCCGAGTACGGCGGCGGCTCCCAGAAGAACGCGCACCGGCGACGCAGGCGCGCCGAGGACCCGAGCGAAACTGCCCCGCAGGCGATCATCGAACGGGTGCTCTCGGACAGCGGCACCATGCGCGCGATCAAGCCGGACGAGGCCGAGGACACCCGTTCCGGCCAGGCCGGGGGCGCCGCCCCGCCCGCTCCGGGACGCCCGCAGGCACCGCACGGCGGCACGGGGCCGCAAGCCCCGGTTCCGCCCGCCTCCCCCCCGGCAGCACCCCAGTACGGCGGCCCGCCGTCCGGGCCGCAGCCCGCCGGGCCACCGCCCGGACCCCCGCGCACCGGGCCGCAGCCGACCGCGGCGCCACCTGCCGCGGGTCCGCCGCCCGCTCCCGCCGGTCCGGTTCCGCCCGTCGCGCCGGGACCGCCCGCGGCTCCCGCGGCGGAATCCGCGCCGCCCGAGGACGACGTCGCCGATCCGGACCAGGGGTCCGGGTTCTGGGCTCGCCGCTTCGCCGCCGCCGGGGCGCCGCCGCGCGCGACCGCTCCGCACGAACCCGAGGCCGCGCCGTCGGACGCGGAGATGACCGTCCAGCAGCCCGCGCTGCCCGGACGCGCCCCCGCGGGCCCGCCGCCCGAGCAGCCGACCCGGTCGGTGCCCATCGAGGGCGCGACCGAGCAGCTGCCGAGGGTGGAGGCCGAGGCCAAGAGCGCCGGGGCCGAGGGCACCGCGATGATGGCCTACCCCGGAGCTCCCGAAGCGCCGCAGCGCTCCGACGACCCGTACGACTTCGACGACTACGAGGACTACGACCGCACCGGCGGCGCCTACCCGGATGAAGCGGTCTTCGAGGACTACGCCGACGGCGAGGCCACCCGGTACCACCGGGACGGCTACGACGCCGACGACGACTACGACGACTACGACGCCGCGCCCGCCGGGTTGGACGCCGACGACTACCGGGCCGACGACGCCGACGAGGAACCGGAGCAGACCACCGGCAAGGAGTGGCTGGTGCTGGCGCTGCAGGGCGGTGCCGGGCTGATCTGCGGTGGCGCGGTGTGGTTCGCGTTCCGCTGGTTGTGGACCGCGATCCCGATCGCGGCGCTGGTCGCCGCGCTGGCGATCACGGGTGCGCTGGTGTTCGTGGCGCGGAAGTTCTTGCGCACCGACGATCTGCAGACGATCCTGCTCGCGGTGCTGGTCGGGCTGATCTGCACCGTGTCACCGGCCGCGCTGCTGCTGATCGGGCATTGAGGCCGGATTCGTCGCGCGGGTCCGCACCCGGACCCGCCGGGGTGACACCAGGTGGTGGGGCCGCGACACGCTGGGGCAGGACATGACACCGCAACCGCATACGACGACCGAGCCGAGCCGCCCCGACATCCCGGTCGGGCTCTCCAGCGCATCGGTGTGGCCGCAACCCGCGCGGGCGGCGTTCGAGATGGCGGCCGATCTGGGCTTCGACGGGGTCGAGGTGATGGTCTGGGCGGACGCGGTGAGCCAGGACGTGGGCGCGCTGCACCGGCTCGCGCAGGAGCACGGGGTGCCGATCCTGGCGGTGCACGCGCCCTGCCTGCTGATCACGCAGCGGGTGTGGTCGCCCGAGCCGGAGGAGCGGCTGCGCCGCGCGGTGGTGGCCGCGAGCGATCTGGGCGCCTCGACGGTGGTGGTGCACCCGCCGTTCCGCTGGCAGCGCCGGTACGCCGAGGGCTTCGGCGACCTGGTCGGCGAGCTGGAGGAGACCAGCGGCATCCGGGTCGCGGTGGAGAACATGTTCCCGATCCGCCCGCCGAACCGGCTCAACCGGCTGCGCGGCGGCCGGGCGAGCGGGCTGTCGGCGTTCACGCCCTCGCCCGACCCGACGGAGGTCGGCTACCGCAACTACACGCTCGACCTGTCGCACGCCGCCGCCGCGCACGTGGACGCGGTGGAGCTGTACAAGCGGATGCAGGACCGGCTCGCGCACGTCCACCTGGCGGACGGCACCGGAGCGCCCCGTGACGAACATCTCGTGCCGGGGCGCGGCACCCAGCCGTGCGCGCAGGTCTGCGAGCTGCTCGCCGCGGACGGCTTCGCCGGCTCGGTCGTGCTGGAGGTGAACAGCCGGAAGGCCCGCAACCAGCAGGAACGCGCGGCGCTGCTGGCGGAGTCGCTGGTGTTCGCCCGGTTGCACCTGCAAGCGCCCGGCAGGCCGCAGGAGGGCGAACCCGGTACCGGCCCGTGATCAACTTCGAAACGGGTACGTAGGATCATGGCATGAGTACGATGCGCGCCTCGCTCGCTCATGAGCGACGCCGGCACTGCGCGGGTCGCGCGTGAACGACACCCCCTTCCTCGACACCCTCGCCGTGCGCCCGCTGGGCGACGGCACCTTCGTCGCCGATCTGCACCAGGACTGGGCGGTCGGCGACCGCCCGCACGGCGGCTACCTGCTCGCGCTGCTCAGCCGCGCCGCCGTCGGCGAGACCTCGCTGGACCCGCTGTCGGTCAGCGCCCAGTACCTGCGCTCACCGAAGGTGGGGCCGGTGCTGCTGCGCACCGAACGCCTCAAGGCGGGCCGGACCGTCACCGTCGTGCGCGCGGTGCTGGAGCAGGCCGGGCAGGTGTGCGTGGACGCCACCATCACCCTCGGCGAGATTCCGGACGAGCCGCCCACCTGGTCGGACCTGCCGGACATGCCGGTGAACCCACCGCCGGACGCGGTCGACCTCGGCAGCTCCGATGCGGGCGGGCCGAACGGGCTCGCGCGGGCCTGCGACATGCGGCTCGATCCGCGCGGAGCCGGTTTCCTGCGCGGCAGCACCAGCGAACCGCTGCGGCTGCGGATGTGGGCGCGCCCGCACCAGGGGCAGCCGGACCTGCTGTTCGGGCTGATCGCCGGGGACCTGACGATGCCCGTCACGTTCAACCTGGGCCGCTTCGGGTGGTCGCCGACGGTGCAGCTCACGGCGCTGCTGCGGGCTCGGCCGGCGAACGGCTGGTTCCGGCTCGTGGTGGAGTCCAAGGCTGTGCACGGCCCGTGGTTCGACGAGGACACCCTCGTCATCGACTCCACCGGCCGCCTGGTCTGCCAGGCGCGGCAGCTGGCGCTGAGCGCGAAGTGAGGACGCGGGCGGGCCGTGCGCGGCCTGCCCGTTCCGGGCGGCGGCCGGGGTTAGGGTGGCGACTCCGGCCGAACGACCGCCGACCGTAGGGAGACCAGCCGTGCCGACCGTGCGCATCCACCCCATCCAGCTCGACTTCAAGCACTCGGGCGGCGGACAGGTGTGCAACCTGTGCGGGGCGCAGGAGAAGTGGGCCTCGGCGGCCCAGCCGACGGTGCAGGGCGCCGCCTACGACCGCTCGCTGCACCTGGCGCACCTGGTGACCGAGCACCTCGCCGACGTGCAGGGCACCTTCTCCAACGCCGAACGCGGCAAGGAGAAGTCCATCACCGACAACGCCCCCACCGACGAACCCGACGAGACCCCCGCGGAGTGATCCCCTCCGCACACGCGGCCGCTCAATGATCGTGCCGACGCCGCGAACCCACACCCACCACCTAGCCGAAGGCCACGCCTAGCCCGGCGAAACCGGCCCGCTCCAAGACCGAAGCCCGCGCCAGCGGCGAAGCCGTGCCTCCGGCGGGCGAAGCGACGCTTGCCTCGCGGCCGAAGGCCGTGCCTTTGCGGCGTAGCCGTGCAGTGGGCGGGCGAAGCCACGCCTGCCTCGCGGCCGAAGGCCGTGCCCCGCGGCGTAGCCGTGCCTGGATTCGCGAAGCGAATAGCCCACGTCCAAAAGCCGCTCATCGGCGGGTTCTCAGTCGGTCTCTCGCGAGGACGGCTTTTCCCTCGTGGCGGAGCCACTTGGGAAAAAGATCCCGCAGCGAGAGACCGGCTGAGGTTCCGCTACCCGGCCACCCGAGCAGAACGACCCGCCATCACTACGCCTGCTCGACGTCAAGATCCCCGTCGGCGTGTTGTTTGCGGAGTCGTTTCTTGTCGTACTTGCCGACGCTGGTCTTCGGCGCTTCGTCGATGAAGGTCCAGTGCTCCGGCAGCTGCCACTTCGCGACCCTGCCGAGCAGGAATTCGCGCAGTTCCGCCGCGTCCGCCTGCGCGCCTTCGTGCAGCACCACTGCGGCCAGCGGTCGCTCGTCCCACTTCGCGTCCGGCACGCCCACGACCATCGCCTCGGCGACGGCGGGGTGCGCCACGAGGTGGTTCTCCAGCTCCACCGACGAGATCCACTCCCCGCCGGACTTGATCACGTCCTTGGCGCGGTCGGTGAGCCGCAGGAACCCGTCGGCCGACAGGGTGCCCACGTCCTCGGTGCGCAGCCAGCCGTCGCGGAACTTCTCGGGGTCGTCGTTGTTGTAGTAGGACGACGCGACCCACGGGCCGCGCACCTCCAGCTCGCCGACGCTCTTGCCGTCCCACGGCAGTTCGTTGCCGTCGTCGTCGATGAGCCGCGCCTGCACGGCCGAGGACAACCGGCCCTGCGACTCCCGGTACGGCCACTGCTGCTCGCCGGTCGCCGAGCCCGGTGGCCGGGCGACGCTGCCCAGCGGCGAGGTCTCGGTCATGCCCCACGCGTGCAGCACGGGGATGCCGTAGCGCTCCTGGAAGGTCCGCATCAGCGACGGCGGGCACGCCGAGCCGCCCACCACGACCTCGCGCAGCGAGGAGATGTCCTGCGGGTCCTGGTCGAGGTGGCCCAGCACGCCCTGCCAGATCGTCGGCACGGCCGCGGCCATCGTGGGGTGCAGCGAGGTGATCATCCGGACCAGCGGCTCCGGCTGCAGGAACCGGTCCGGCATGATCAGCGACGCGCCCGCCATCATCGCCGCGTACGGCATGCCCCAGGACATCGCGTGGAACATCGGCACGACGGCCAGCCCGCGGTCCGCCTGCGCCAGCGCCATCCCGTCCGACATGCACACCTGCATCGAGTGCAGCCAGATGGAGCGGTGCGAGTAGACGACGCCCTTCGGGTTGCCGGTGGTGCCGGAGGTGTAGCACATCGCCGCCGCGCTGCGTTCGTCCAGCTCGGGCCAGTCGAAGGTCTCCTGGCGCCCGCGCAGCAGCTGCTCGTAGTCGTGCACCTGCACGCCCTCGGGGGCCTGCAGCGACGACGGGTCGCCGTTGACGATCACGTGCCGCACGGTGCTCAGCGACGGGAGGATCTTCTGGAACAGCGGGAGCAGGCTCTCGTCGACGACGACCACGTGGTCCTCGGCGTGATCGGCGATGTAGCTGATCTGCTCGGGGAACAAGCGGATGTTGAGGGTGTGCAGCACCGCGCCCATCGACGGGGCGGCCAGGTAGATCTCCAGGTGCTCGGCGTTGTTCCACATGAACGTGGCGACCCGCTGGTCCCCGGTGACGCCCAGCTCGCGGAGCCCGTGGGCGAGCTGAGCCGCGCGGCGGCCGACCTCGGCGTAGCTGCGGCGGCGGGCCTGTTCCCCGGTCCAGGTGACCACCTCCGAGGCTCCGTGGGTGGTGCTGCCGTGTTCCAGAATCCTGGCGATCGACAGCGGGCCGTCGTGCATCGTGCTCAGCATCGGGATCGGACCTCCAAGTCCGCGCGCTCGGGCGCTCCATCAACGGCGGTGTCGTGGCTGCGGACACACTAACCGCGCAGGTGACGCCTGGGGAGGGTCCGAACGGGACGTTCTGGCACCCTGATTCGCATGAACTCCATTGCCGTACTGGGCGCGGGCAAGATCGGTGAATCCCTGCTGTCGGGGCTGCTGCACGCCGGTCGGAACCCGGCCGACCTGCTGTTCACCGAACGCCACCCGGAGCGGGCCGCCGAACTCACCGACAAGTACGGCATCGAGCACGTGGAGATCGACGCCGCGGTGCGGCGCGCCGACGTGCTGATCGTCGCGGTCAAGCCGCAGGACATCGAGCCGCTGCTGGACGGGGTGGCGCCGCTGCTGGAGCCGAGCACGCTGGTCGTGTCGCTGTGCGCGGGGCTGCCGACGAAGCTCTACGAGCGCCGCCTCGCCGCGGGCACCCCGGTGGTCCGGGTGATGCCGAACACGCCGATGGTGGTCGGCGAGGCGATGAGCGCCATCTCGGCCGGTTCGCACGCAGACGAGAAGCACTTGGCGCTGGTGGAGGACCTGCTCAGCAGCGTCGGCCAGGTCGTGCGGGTCCCCGAGTCGCAGCAGGACGCGGTGACCGCGCTGTCCGGTTCCGGTCCCGCCTACTTCTTCTACCTGGTCGAGGCCATGATCGACGCGGGCATCCTGCTGGGCATCCCGCGCGCCACCGCGGCCGACCTGATCGTGCAGTCCGCCGTGGGGGCGGCGACCATGCTCCGCGACGGCTCGGAGGGGCACCCGGTGATCCTGCGCGAGGCCGTGACCTCGCCCGCGGGCACCACCATCGCCGGCATCCGGGAGCTGGAGAAGCACGGCGTGCGGGCGGCCCTCATCGACGCGATCGAAGCCGCCAGGGACCGCTCCGTCGAGCTGGGCAGCGCCCACGACTGACGGCGGACCCCGCAGGCCGGGTTGGCTTCTTCGGGGGGTTTCGAGATGTGGTGCAGGCGTCCTGACAGGCGGAAACTCCTGAAACCGGGACGTTCGTGCATCGCAGGATTCCCAGGCGTCCCGCTACTCTCGACAGAGCACGTGCGTGTGGAGTCCGTCGGAGGGGAAGCCGACGGCGCGTCACGTGTCGAAGGACTCGGTGAAGCATGTCTGCGAACTCGGAACCCACCCAGCAAGCACCCCCGCACGTCGGGCAGGTGCAGTTCCTCACCGTGGCCGAAGTGGCCAGGTTGATGCGGGTGTCGAAGATGACCGTCTACCGGCTCGTGCACGCCGGTGATCTCCCAGCCGCGCGGGTGGGACGATCGTTTCGCGTTGCGGAGAACGACGTGCACGCCTATCTGGAGAACGCCTACTACAACGCGGGCTGAGGGCCGCGTTCCGGCGTCATAGCGGGAAAATCGCCGTCCGCCTCCGGACGCGGCACCGCCCGTCCGGAGGCCGCCGGGCCGCTGGGGAGGACCACGTCGTCAGGGGTGCACCGGTGGGCGGGTAGGCTGCGGCATCGGTCGTGCTTGATGCCGGTGCGCTCACCGGCGGTGCGCCACGGGGCAGCACCGGCACGAAATGACATTCGTACCAACGCCGACAGCGAAGGATTCCGCATGGGCTCGGTCATCAAGAAGCGCCGCAAGCGCATGTCCAAGAAGAAGCACCGCAAGCTTCTGCGCAGGACCCGCGTCCAGCGTCGTAAGTTGGGCAAGTAAGGGAACTGCCGGACTCCGGCTCCGCCCGCGCGGTGCGAGACCAGAGTCTCGGGTCTCGCGCCTTCGCCGCCGCCGGCCACTCGGGTCGGCGGCGGTTGCTTTGGCACCCCTGTCCAGGTGGTCCGGGCCGGTTCCGGTTGCCCGGGCCGGGGGCCGCTGGTGGGGTGCACGAGGATCCCGCCGCGTTTCCTCGCACGTAACCGGGGCCACCGCCCGGGCTGGGTAGCATCGTGAACGGAGCTCGTGCTTCGCGGCCGCCGCCCGTCGTCGGCGCGCGAATGCAAGCGATCACCCTCCGGCCGGACTCTCGGGGAGAACCATGGTGCCGAACGTCGTCCTCGTGACGGGTGTCAGCAGCTTCCTGGGCGGGCACCTCGCCGCGCGGCTCGCCGCGAACCCCGACATCGAGCGCGTGCTGGGCGTGGACACCGCGCCCCCGCGGCCCGACCTGCGCCGCCGGATGGGCCGCACCGAGTTCGTGCGCGCCGACATCCGCAACCCGCTGATCTCCAAGGTGATCGCCGGCGCGAACGTGGACACCGTGGTGCACGCCGCCGTCAACTCCCAGTCCGGGCCCGAGGGGCGCGCGGCGATGAAGGAGATCAACGTCATCGGCACCATGCAGCTGCTGGCGGCCTGCCAGAAGGCGCCGGAGCTGCGCCGGATGGTGATCAAGTCGACGACGGCCGTCTACGGCGCCAGCCCCCGCGACCCCGCCGTGTTCTCGGAGGACATGGAGCCCAAGGACCTGCCGTCGTCCGGCTACGCCAAGGACGCCGGGGAGATCGAGGGCTACGTGCGCGGGTTCGGCAGGCGGCGCCCGGACGTGGACATCACGACGCTGCGCTTCACCCACCTCATCGGGCCGCGCATCGACGCGGACCTCACCCGCTACTTCGCGCTGCCGCTGGTGCCGACGGTGCTCGGCTACGACGCCCGGATGCAGCTGCTGCACTCCGAGGACGCGCTGGCCGTGCTGGAGAAGGCGACGACCCACGCCCTGCCCGGCGTGTTCAACGCGGGCGGCGACGGCGTGCTGATGCTGTCCCAGGCGATCCGGCGCGCCGGGCGGGTGGCCGTCCCCGTGCCGCGGCTCGGCGTGCCCGCGATGAGCCGGTTCTTCCGGGGCGCGCGGCTCGTCGACTTCTCCCCGGAGCAGATGCGGTTCCTGAACTTCGGCCGGGTCGTGGACACCACGAAGCTGCGCGAGCGCTTCGGGTTCACCCCGCGCTGGACCACGCAGCAAGCGTTCGACGACTTCGTGCGCGGACGCGACCTGCACCCGGTGATCGACCCCGACCGCGTCACGGCGTGGGAACGCGGCGTCGGTGACCTGCTCGCCCGACTGCGGTGATGGGAGGCCAGATGGCGGACGCCCGAGTGATCCCGCTGCACCCGGCGGATCAGCGGACCGGAGGTGGCGCGCGGCGCGGCGCGGCACCGATGCCGGAGTCCGTCCCCGCGCCGGAGGACGGTGCCGGGGGCTGGGAGGACGCGGTGGCCGACGCGCTGGCCTTCGCCCGCCGCAGGCTGCTCGGCGACTACAAGGTCGACGAGTTCGGCTTCGACGAGGACCTCACCGACCACCTCGTGGTGCCGCCGCTGCGACCGCTGTACGAGAAGTGGTTCCGGGTGGAGGCCACCGGCTTGGAGAACGTCCCCGAGTCGGGGGCGCTGGTGGTCGCGAACCACTCCGGGACGTTGCCGCTGGACGCGCTGATGACGACGGTGGCGCTGCGCGACCACCACGATCCGGGCAGGCACCTGCGGATGCTCGGCGCGGACCTCGTGTTCCGGCTGCCGATGGTCAGCTCCATCGCGCGCAAGGCCGGGCACACCCTCGCCTGCAATCCCGACGCGGAACGGCTGCTGCGGGCCGGTGAACTGGTGGGCGTGTGGCCGGAGGGCTTCAAGGGCATCGGCAAGCCCTACCGGGACCGGTACAAGCTGCAGCGGTTCGGCCGCGGCGGGTTCGTCTCGGCCGCGATGCGCACCAGCGCGCCGATCGTTCCCTGCTCGATCGTCGGCGCGGAGGAGATCTACCCGAAGCTCGCCGACATCCGTCCGCTGGCCAGGCTGCTGGGCGTGCCGTACTTCCCGGTGACCCCGCTGTTCCCGCACTTCGGGCCGCTGGGCATGGTTCCGCTGCCGTCGAAGTGGTACATCGAGTTCGGCGAGCCGGTCGAGACGGCGCACTTCGACGAGGGCGCCGCGGACGACCCCATGGTCGTGTTCAGCCTCAGCGACCAGGTCCGCGAGATCATCCAGCAGACCCTCTACCGGCTGCTGTCCCAGCGGCAGAACGTCTTCCTCGGCTAGGAGCTCAGGAGCGGTCGCGGCGGCGGTAGGCGAGGCCCGCGGCGATCGCACCCGCGACGGCGCTCGCGCCGAGCATGGACTGGGCGCCGATGCGGGCGGCTTTGCGGCCGGTGCGGAAGTCGCGGATCTCCCAGCCCCGGGAGCGCGCGATGTCGCGCAGCCGCTGGTCCGGGTTCACCGCCACCGCCGTGCCCACGGCCGAGAGCATCGGCACGTCGTTGGCCGAGTCCGAGTAGGCCGTGCAGCGGCGCAGGTCGAGGCCTTCGCTGGCGGCGAGCGCGCGCACGGCGTGCGCCTTCGCCCGGCCGTGCAGCATCTCGCCGACGAGCCTGCCGGTGTAGAGGCCGTCGGCGTGCCCGGCGACGGTGCCCAGCGCCCCGGTCAGGCCGAGCCTGCGGGCGATGATCTGCGCCAGTTCCACGGGGGTGGCGGTCACCAGCCACACCCGCTGCCCGGCGTCGAGGTGCATCTGCGCGAGCGCGCGGGTGCCCGCCCAGATCCGGTCGGACATCAGCTCGTCGTAGATCTCCTCGCTGAGCTCGACGAGTTCGGCGACCTTGCGCCCGGCCACGAACGACAGCGCCTGCTCGCGGCTGGCCTGCACGTCGTCGGCGTTCTCCCGGCCGCCGACGCGGAACTTTAGCTGCTGCCAGGCGAATCCGGCCAGGTCGGAGGCGGTGAAGAACTTGCGCGCCGCCATGCCGCGGGCGAAGTGGAACAGCGAGGCGCCCATCATCATCGTGTTGTCCACGTCGAAGAAGGCCGCCGCTGTCAGGTCGGGCGGTGCGGTGAGCGAGCCGCCGGGTTCGGCGCCGGCCACGGCCGCCTCGGCGGAGGCCCGGCCGGCCACCTTCGCGCTGTCGAACGACGCGTCCGCCGGGTCCGGTTCGGCCGGGGTGCCGGGCACGTCGTGTTCAGGGACGTGGTGCTCTGGGCCGTCGTGGCCTGGGTCCCTGCTTGTCGGCACCGCCGCGCCTCCCGGTCTTGCTCCGGCTGGATGAGTCCTTGCTCGGGTCGGTCCTGGATCCCCAGGGCGCTGAGCGGGCCGTTTCCAGTGGTGCCGACCCGGTTCAGCAGGCTTCCAGCTTAGAGGCTCCCTCTCGGCGCGTTGGCGCGGTCCACGCCGACGGGCCGGGACGGAACATGATCGTGATCGCGGGGCTCAGCGCACATCGTCGGGCAGCAGCTGGGCCAGCCGCCGCACGGCGCGGTGCTGCAGGGCTTTGATGGCGCCTTCGCCGCGGTGCATGCGCTGCGCCGTCTCGGTCACCGACAGGCCCTGCATGAACCGCAGCTTGATGCATTCGCGCTGGTCGGGGTTGAGCTGCCGGACGCAGCGCAGCAGTTCCTGCTGGGTGGCGGCGTCGAGCACGTGCTGTTCCGGGCCGCACTGGGCCTGCGGCCGGTGCTGGGCGTCGGTGAGCTCGGGGATGGGCACTTCGAGGCGGGCGCGGCTGGACTTCACGTGGTCCAGGACGAGGTTCTTGGCGATGGTGATGAACCAGGCGGCGACGTCGCGGCCCTGGTAGCTGACGGTCGCGATCCGGCGCAGCGCGCGCAGGAAGGTCTCGCTGGTGATGTCCTCGGCGAGGCAGTGGTCGCTGACGCGGAACAGCACGTAGCGGTAGACCACGTGCGCGTACTCGTCGTAGAGCTTGCCGAAGGCGTCGGCGTCGCCGTTCTGGGCGGCGCTGACGTGCCGCCAGTTCTCGCCCGGCGCGGGTTCGGCCGCGGGCTGCGGCGTCGCGGGTTCGGCCTCCGGCCGCCGCTCGGCGGGTTCGGGGTGCCGCCGCGGTGCCTGCTGGTGCTGCTGGGCGGCCCGGCCGGGCGGGCGGTCCGGGAGGTGCGCGTGCCGGTGGTGGGCCGAGTGGACCGGGGCGGGCAACGTGCTGGTGAGCATTGTCTCGACCGACCTCCTGCCGTGGTGGTGACCCGGCTGTGGTGGCGCTGTGGCCTGCGGGTCACCGGGGGCGTGCTGGTCTGGTGCAACGTGATGATTCGGTCTGCGTCGCCGGAGCATACGTGTTGTTACTCATAAGTAGGTAGTGCTTCGGGGTCTCGGATTCATCGCGGTTGCCTCAGCGCCCCACCGCACGGTTGGGTGATGTCGAACACCCTTTGCGACACTGCGGGGGCGCCGCGAACGGCTCCGCAGGCACGGCGATGGAGGTACGCCCATGTCGACCGATGCGTGCCCACCCCAGGTCACCGGCGGGTCCGGTGCCGCGAACCCCGATGTGAACCTGGCGGATCTCGTGCGGGCCGCCGCCGAGCGCGGGCCCGACCACCCCGCGCTCATCGACATCGCCGGTCACGAGATGAACTGGTCCGAACTCGACGCCGCCGTCACCGGTTTCGGCCGGCGGTTGCTGGACGAGGGCGTGCGGCCCGGTGACCGGGTGGCGCTGGCGCTGTCGACGGGGTTCGAGTTCTGCGTCGCGCTGTTCGCGGTGTTCCGGATCGGTGCGACCGCCGTCCCGCTGCCGCCGACCGCTCCCGGCCCGGAACTGCGCCGGGTGATCGACGACAGCGGAGCCCGGCTGCTGATCACCGTGCGCGGTGACGACTCGGCCCCGGAGGAGGACTTCGGCGTCGCCAGGCTGGATCCGCCGACGGGAACCGAGCGGACCGATCTCGCGCTGCCGCAGGTCACCGCCGACCTCGCCGTGCTCTGCTACACCTCCGGCACCTCGGGACCCGCGCGCGGCGCGATGCTGCCGCACTCCGCGCTGCTGGCGAACGTGCGCCAGTGCGCGCGGCTGCGCCCGATGCCGGTCAACGCCGCCGACCGGGTGCTGCTGGCGCTGCCGATGTACCACGCGTTCGGCCTCGGGCCCGGCATGTTGCAGGTCGCGGCCGTGGGAGCCACCGCCGTGCTGCTGCCGCACTTCGATGCCGACGAGTCGCTGGCGACGATCGCGCGGCACCGGGTGACCTGCGTCGTGGGGGTGCCGCCGATGTACCGGGCGTGGTTGCGCACGCCGCCGGACCGGCTGCGCGAGGGCATGTCCACGGTTCGGCTGCTGACCTCCGGCGCCGCCCCGCTGGGCGCCGACGTGGCCGCGGCGGTGCGCTCGGCGACGGGGCTGGACGTGTTCGAGGGCTACGGGCTCACCGAGACCGGGCCGGTGGTGACCACGACGCTCGCCGGTGAGCGGGCCAAGCCCGGATCGGTGGGTCGCGCGCTGCCGGGCGTGCAGGTGCGGCTGGTCGACGCCGACGGTTCGCCGATGGACGAGGCCGACGGGGACACCGGCCGGGTCGCGGTGCGCGGCGAGAACCTGTTCCGCGGCTACTGGCCGGACGCCGCGCACGGGCCGGACGACGAGGGCTGGTTCCGCACCGGCGACGTCGGCTACTTCGACGCCGACGGCGATCTGCACCTGGTGGACCGGGCCACCGACCTGATCATCGTGAACGGGTTCAACGTGTACCCGAGGGAGGTCGAGGTGGTGCTGGCCGAGCTCGCCGGGGTGCGCGAGTCGGCGGTGGTCGGCGTGCCGGACGAGGCGCAGGGCGAGGCGATCAAGGCCGTCGTGGTCGCCGAACCCGGTGCCGAGCCGACTCCGGAGCAGGTGCGCGCGCACTGCGCCGCCCGGCTGGCGAAGTTCAAGGTCCCCGGCGAGGTCGTGTTCGCGAGCGCGCTGCCGCACTCGCCCACCGGGAAGATCGCCCGCCGGACCCTCCGCTCGCCCGCGCCGTGAGCTCCTGTCTTTGATCTCGGCTTGAGCTGTGGGTCGCTCGGCGGAACCTCAGCGGCTTCCTCGCTGGCAGGACACGACCAGCAACCCCGCGCACCCGGAACGACAAGATCAAAGACAGGCTCCGGGGTCAGCCTGGTTCCCGGCCGGGAATCCCGGCCCCGGGAGGTCGGTACCTTGAGGTGAGGTCTGGTCGAGGAGGTCGGAAGTGCCGGAGTCCGCGGGAACGGGGCGCGCGGTCACGTTGCTGGTGCGCGAGCGGTGCCACCTGTGCGACGTGGCGCTCGCAGAGGTGCGCGAGGTGTGCGGCGAGCTGGGCGTGCCCTGGTCGACCGAGGACGTGGACGCCGACCCCGAGCAGCGCGCGGAGTACGGCGACCGGGTGCCGGTGATCCTCGTCGACGGTGTCGAGCACGGGTACTGGAAGGTCGAGCCCGACCGCCTCCGCGCGGCGCTGACCCGCTGACCGCGTCAGGCGGCGGCAGGACGGCCGAAGACCGCCGAGCCCGTTTCGCCCGTTCGGCCCTGGCGGCGCGCGTTTCGCGGCCCGGCCGGGGTGCTCGGCCGCGAAACGCCTGGAGCGCGGGGCGTCGCGCCGGGTGTGTCGTTTCGCACCGAGCCGTCGGCCGCACGATCACCGCCAGCCTCGCGCTGATCGTCAACCGGAGCCGGATGCCTGCCAAGGCGTCCCTCTGACCAGTCGTTTTGGTTCGCGAGGGGCGCATCCGACATCATGGTGCAGGGTGGTCGTGCGGTCGCTGAGGCGGTCGCGCACGGACTTTGTGCCTGTCTTCACAAATGGCTACGGTGGTCTCTGAGCCGTGTCATCGAGGTCAGCGGTTCGCACCCTGGTTCACGCCGGTGCGCCGCTCGATCAGCGAGCGCGGCGGACGAGCATCACCAAGGCAGGTCAAGGGAGAGCCAGTGACGGCCCACGGAGAGGGCGAGCGGGACGCGGCCGGGCAGCCGGCGAACGTCCCGTCCGGGTCACCCGAATCGATCGCGGTCCCCGCCGCACGCGAGCGGGCGCGGGCCATTCCAGAGGCGGCCGTCGCCCGCCTGGCGGTGTACCTGCGGGTGCTGTCCGGCCTCGACGAGCGCGGCACCACCACCGTGTCCAGCGAGGAACTCGCCGCCTTCGCCGGGGTGAACTCCGCGAAGCTGCGCAAGGACCTGTCCTACATCGGCTCCTACGGCACGCGCGGCGTGGGCTACGAGGTCTCGGTGCTGATCGGGCAGATCGAGCGGACGCTGGGGCTGACCAAGAAGCACCGCGTCGCCGTCGTCGGCATCGGCAACCTGGGGCACGCGCTCGCCAACTACGGCGGCTTCCTCAACCGCGGCTTCCCGGTGGCCGCGCTGTTCGACCTCGACCCGGACCTGCTGGACGTGCCGGTCGGCGGCATCCCGGTCAGCGCCGTCGACGACATCGTCGACGTCTGCCGCGATCGGGAAGTGACCATCGGCGTCATCGCGACCCCGGCCGAAGGGGCGCAGGAGGTCTGCGACCGCCTCGTCGAAGGCGGCGTCGTGTGCATCCTGAACTTCGCCCCGGTCGTCCTGCGGGTCCCCGAGCACGTCGAGGTCCGCAAGGTCGACCTGGCGGTCGAGATGCAGATCTTGTCGTTCCACGTCGCCCGCCGCAATCAGGAGGCGGCGGTGGTGCCCGGCATCGCCGGGGGCACCGACGCCGGCCCGCCGGGCGACCGGGTGAACGGCAACGGGAACTCGAAGTCCGCGCTGGAGCGCGGTGATGTGGACGGGATGGTGGTTCGGCCGTGAACCTGCTCACCGTCGGGCTCTCCCACCGGAGTGCCCCGGTACGGGTGCTGGAGAGGGTCGCGATCGGCGCGGACGACGTCGACAAGATCCTCGGCGAGCTGCTCGACCGCCCGCACATCAGCGAGGTCTTCCTGGTCTCCACCTGCAACCGCGTCGAGGTGTACGCGGTCGCCGAGACCTTCCACGGCGGGCTGGGCGACGTGACCGAGGTGCTGGCCAGGCAGGCCGGTGCCGAGGTGGCGGAGCTCGCCGACCACTTCTACGTGCACTACGCCGGTGCGGCCGTCGAGCACCTGTTCTCCGTCGCGGCGGGGCTGGACTCGATGGTCGTGGGCGAGGCGCAGATCCTCGGGCAGCTGCGGCAGGCCTACGGCGTCGCCGACCAGGCCGGGACCGTGGGGCGCACCCTGCACGAGCTGGCGCAGCAGGCGTTGCGCGTCGGCAAGCGGGTGCACGCCGAGACCGAGATCGACGCCGCCGGTGCCTCCGTCGTGTCGGAGGCGCTGTCCGACGCCGAAGCGGTGCTGGGCGGCGTGGCCGGTCGGCGCGCGCTGCTGGTCGGGGCGGGCTCCATGGGCGGATTAGCGGCCGCCCAGCTGCGCCGTGCCGGGATCGGTTCCGTCGCGATCGCGAACCGCACCGCCGCCAACGGCGCCCGGCTCGCCGAGTCGCTGCGCGCCGAGGGGATCGAGTCGAGCACCGTCGAGCTGACCGGGCTGAGCTCCGCGATCGCCGCCGCCGACCTCGTCGTGACCTGCACCGGAGCGGTCGGAGCCGTCGTCACCCGGGACGTCGTCGCCGAGGCCCTGCGGGACCGGCCGGACACCGGGCAGCCGCTGCTGTTCTGCGACCTCGGCCTGCCGCGCGACACCGCGCCCGAGGTGGCGGAGCTGCCCGGCGTGGCCGTGGTCGACCTGGAGACGTTGCAGGCCCGCCTGACCGCGCAGCGCGGTGGCAGCGAATCCGAGCGCGCCGCGGCGATCGTCGCCGACGAGCTGCGCGGATACCTGGCTTCGCAGCGCTCCGCCGAGGTCACCCCGACGGTCACGGCGCTGCGCAAGCGCGCCGCCGAGGTCGTCGACTCCGAACTCCTGCGGCTGGACTCCCGGCTGCCCGAGCTCGACGGCGCGGTGCGCGACGAGCTCTCCCGCACGGTGCGCCGCGTGGTGGACAAGCTGCTGCACTCCCCGACGGTGCGGGTGAAGGAACTGGCCGCCGTTCCCGGCGGCTCCGGTTACGCCGAGGCGCTGCGGGAACTCTTCGAATTGGACCCGCAGGCGCCGACCGCGATCCGCACGCCCCGCTCCGCGGAGGACGTGCCGGTGACCGGCGCGCGGTCCGCGCAGGCGTTGCTGCGGGACGCGCACGGCCAAGAGCCTGCTGAACAGGATGGTGAGGACCGGTGAACAAGACGCTGCGCATCGGCACCCGCGGTAGCGCGCTCGCGATGGCCCAGAGCGGCATGGTCGCCGAGCAGCTGGAGGCGGCGGGCTACCCGACCCAACTCGTCGAGGTGTCGACGCCGGGCGACCGCTCGATGGCGCCGATCGCCGAGATCGGTGTCGGCGTCTTCACCTCCGCGCTGCGCGAAGCCCTCGCCGACGGCGAGGTGGACGTCGCCGTGCACTCCTACAAAGATCTGCCGACCGAACAAGACCCCCGGCTCTCGCTGGCCGCCGTCCCGGTCCGGGAGGACCCGCGGGACGCGCTGGTGGCGCGGGACGGTCTGACGCTCGGTGAACTGCCTCCGGGATCCCTCGTGGGAACCGGTTCGCCGCGTCGCGCCAGCCAGCTGGAGGCCTTGGGCCTCGGTCTGGAAGTGCGCGGCATCCGCGGCAACGTGGACACCCGCCTGCGCAAGGTGACCGACGGTGAGTTGGACGCCGTCGTGCTCGCACGCGCCGGGCTGGCCAGAGTCGGCCGGCTCGCGGTGATCACGGAATCGCTCGATCCACTCCAGATGCTGCCCGCGCCCGCTCAGGGTGCGCTGGCTGTGGAATGCCGCGTCGACGACGTGGACACCGAGCACCTGCTCCAGTCCGTTCTGGATGACCAGGCCAGCCGCGTCGCGGTGGCCGCCGAGCGCGCCATGTTGGCAGCGCTGGAGGCAGGCTGCAGTGCGCCGATCGGCGCGCTGGCCGAGGTGGTGGAGGACCTCGACGAGGACGGCAGCGTGGCACAGCGGCTGTCCGTTCGCGGGGTCATGGCGACCGACGAGAATCGTTTGGTGCGCGCCTCCGCCACTGGTGAGACGACCGCCGCAGAGCAGTTGGGCCTGGCCTTGGCCGCCGAGCTGCTCGATGCCAGGGACGCTTTGCTCAGCGGTCCCGGTAGTAGTTGATGGGGAGTGCCCTGATGACACGCAAGAGCCCAGGACGGATCGCATTCGTGGGCTCCGGCCCCGGTGATGCGGGACTGCTCACCGTTCGGGCGAGATACTTGCTCACCGCAGCTTCGCTGGTGGTGACCGATCCAGATGTGCCCGCCGACGTCGTCGCGCTGGCCGCCGACGGTGCCGAGGTGCGGCCCGCCGTGGGGGAACCCGCGGAGGTCGCGCAGAACCTGGCCGACGAGGCCGGTACCGGCCGTTCGGTGGTCCGGCTCGTCGCCGGTGACCCGCTGACGGTGGACGCCGTGGTCCGGGAGGTCCGCGAGGTCGCCCAGACCGGTGCGGCGTTCGACGTGGTGCCCGGTGTCTCGCCGGGCAGCGCGGTGCCCGCCTACGCGGGCGTCGCGCTCGGCGCCGGTCACACCGAGGTCGACGTGCGCGGCGAGGTGAACTGGGCGGCGCTGGCGACCGCACCGGGTTCGCTGGTGCTGCACACGACCGGCAGCCACCTCGCCGAGGCCGCTTCGGCGCTGATGGAGCACGGGCTGACCGCGCAGACGCCGGTCGCCGTGACCTCCTCGGGCACCACCGTCTCGCAGCGCACGATCGACACGACGCTGGCCTCGCTGCCCGCCGACGCGGGCGAGCTGCAGGGCCAGCTGGTGGTGACGATCGGTTCGGTCACCGCGGAGCGGTCCGGGCTGTCCTGGTGGGAGTCCCGCGCGCTGTACGGCTGGAAGATCCTGGTGCCGCGCACCAAGGAGCAGGCCGGTTCGATGAGCGAGCGGCTCTGGTCGCACGGCGCCGTCTCGCACGAGGTGCCGACGATCTCGGTGGAGCCGCCGCGCAGCCCCGCGCAGATGGAGCGCGCGGTCAAGGGCCTGGTCGACGGCCGCTACCAGTGGGTCGTGTTCACCTCGACCAACGCGGTGCGCGCCGTGTGGGAGAAGTTCCGCGAGTTCGGGCTGGACGCCCGCGCGTTCTCCGGTGTGAAGATCGCCTGCGTCGGCGAGTCCACCGCGGAGAAGGTGCGCTCGTTCGGCATCACGCCGGAGCTGCTGCCCTCGGGCGACCAGTCCAGCGAGGGCCTGCTGCAGGACTTCCCGCCGCACGACGACATCCTGGACCCGGTGGACCGGGTGCTGCTGCCGCGGGCGGACATCGCCACCGAGACGCTGGCCGCCGGACTGCGGGAACGCGGCTGGGAGATCGACGACGTCACGGCCTACCGGACCGTCCGGGCCGCGCCGCCGCCGGCCGAGACCCGCGAGATGATCAAGACCGGCGGGTTCGACGCGGTGTGCTTCACCTCCTCGTCGACCGTGCGGAACCTGGTCGGCATCGCGGGCAAGCCGCACGCGCGGACCCTGGTCGCCTGCATCGGCCCGAACACGGCCGAGACGGCCAAGGAGTTCGGCCTGCGGGTGGACGTGCAGCCGGAACTGGCGCAGGTCCCCGCGCTGGTCGACGCGCTGGCCGAGCACGCGGCCCGGCTCCGCGCCGAGGGCGCGCTGCCGCCGCCGAAGAAGGCGAAGCGGGCGCGCCGCAGCTGAGCCGAGTGGCCCGGATCTCGTTCACGACGGGGTCCGGGCCACCGTCGTCCTCCGCCCTGGCAGGCTCACCGAGGGGGAGGAAACGGACACCCTGCGCGGGTGCCCGAACGAAGATCAATCCGAGCGGGTGGCCGCCCGCGGTCGCCGCTCATCGCCGCGAGGGAGCTCGCCGATGTACCCGTCGCACCGCCCGCGCAGGCTGCGCCGCACCGCCGCCGTGCGCAGGCTGGTCTCCGAAACGAGCCTGGAGCCGCGGCACCTGGTGCTGCCGATGTTCGTGCGGGAGGGCCTGACCGAACCGGTCGAGATCACCTCCATGCCGGGCGTGTTCCACCACAGCCGCGACTCGCTGCGCCGCGCCGCCTCCGAAGCGGTCGCCGCGGGCGTCGGCGGGCTGATGCTGTTCGGCGTGCCCGCCGAGCACGATGCGACGGGATCGGGCGCCGTGGACCCCGACGGCATCCTCAACGCGGGCCTGCGCGACGTGGCAGCCGAGGTCGGGGACGCGACGGTGCTGATGGCCGACACCTGCCTCGACGAGTTCACCGACCACGGCCACTGCGGCGTGCTCGACGAGGACGGCGCCGTGGACAACGACCGCACCCTGCAGGTCTACGCCGAGATGGCGGTGGCGCAGGCCGACGCGGGCGCCCACGTGATCTCGCCGAGCGGGATGATGGACGGCCAGGTCGGCGTGATCCGGGAATCGCTGGACGTGACCGGGTTCGAGGACACCTCGATCCTCGCCTACTCCGCGAAGTACGCCTCCGCGTTCTTCGGCCCGTTCCGGGAGGCCGTCGACTCGCAGCTGACCGGGGACCGCAACACCTACCAGCAGGATCCGGGCAACGGCCGGGAAGGCCTGCGCGAAGCGGACCTGGACCTCGCCGAAGGCGCGGACATGGTGATGGTGAAGCCCGCGATGTCCTACCTGGACGTGCTGCGGGACGTGGCGAGCCTGTCCGACGTGCCCGTCGCCGCCTACCAGGTGTCCGGCGAGTACTCGATGATCGAGGCCGCCGTGGCGCGCGGCTGGCTGGACCGCCGCCGCACCGTGCAGGAGACGTTGACGTCGATCCGCCGGGCCGGCGCGGACATCGTGCTGACCTACTGGGCGACCGAGGCCGCCCAGTGGTACCGGGAGAGCTTGGGGATCAGGTGACGGCGCCGCAGCACCCCGACCGCGTCGGCGGTCCGGGTTCCGACCCGGCGGCGGACCGGCCGCCGTTGCCGCGCCTGCTCAACGTGGCGCGGTGGCTGTGGATCGCCGCCGCGCTGCTCGGCCTGGTCCGGGCCTACGTGCAGCTCAGCGACCGGCGGCAGTTGTCGACCGACCTGCGGGCGGCGCTGCCGGACCTGTCGCAGACGCAGCTCGACGACGAGATCAACGGGCTGATCACGTTCAACCTGCTGTACCTGCTGGCGTTGCTGGCGCTGTACGTGTCGCTGTCCACGCGGATGACGCAGGGCCGGAACTGGGCGCGGGTCGTGCTGACCGTGTTCGGTGGCTTCGGCGCGTTCGGGACGCTGGGCTCGCTCGTGCTGATGTCGCAGCTGGGGCAGGCGGAGCTGATGCGGCTGACCCAGGTGCGCGTCGAGCCCTCGGACCTGGTCTTCGGCGTGCTGGTGACGGCGGTCGAAGTGGCGGCCCTGGTGCTGATGTTCCTGCCGGAGTCGAACCGGTTCTTCAGCGAAGCCAAGCGGCCCCGGCCGCCGCGGTCCGCCGGGGCGCCGGGCGGATCCTTCCTCCGCTGAATCGGCTGTTTCCCCGCGTCCGGACCGTTCGTGGCGGCGGCGGTGGCACCGCGTGATCTAACCTCGATGGTGTGACAGCCTCGCAAGATCCGGAAATCCGCTCGCCGCAACCCGGTTCCGCCGCGGGGGAGCCGCACGGTTCCCGCGACGGCGAGTACCGGCTTCCGGACGCGCAGGTCTCCGGTGGCAGGCTCACCGGTGCTCCGCGCTCGCCGCGCGCTCCGGAGAGCGCCGCCCCGCGGGCCGCCGCCCCGCCGCCCGAGACGGGGCCGGTCGCGTTCACCGGTTCTCCCGGGCAGGTGTGGGTCGAGCCGTCACCGGCGGGGCGGCCCCGCGCGGTGACCATCGCCTGCGCGCTCGGCGTCGCCGACGTGGTGATCGCGTTCGTGATGCTCGGCGCCCGGCTGGCCACCACCGACGACCTGATCGTGCAAGCGATGGGGGAGGCCGACGCGTTCCTGCCGAACGACGGCGACATCAGCGGCGTGTACTACGGCGTGACCACCGGGCTGATCGCGCTCTACGCGCTGCTGGCGGCGGTGTGGGGCCTGCTGGTGCTGTTCATGGGGCGCGGCCGGAGCTGGGCGCGGGTGGCGCTGACGACCGTCGCGTTCGTGTGGGCGGTGTCGACGCTGCTGTCGCTGGTGGGCACCCGATCGCCCGGCCAGCTGCTGACCTCGCTGGAGGTCGTGCAGGCCGTGGCCCTGGTGGCGACGATGGTGTGCATGCACGTGGCCTCCACCCGGGACCACTTCAGCGGCCACGGATGAGTGCCGCGCCTCGCGGAGGGGTTCGTTTTCCCGGAGCCGGTGGACAGCGGACTTGCCGGATTTCTACTGTTCTGGGGTGACGTCACCGCACGACCCCTGGCAGCAGGCCGGACCTCCGCCGCCGTACCCGTCGGCCCCGCCACCCGGCGCGACGCCCTACGGGCCTGCGCCCGGCGGGTTCCCGCAGTCCGGATACGACTTCGCGGAGCCCGCGCGGCCGGTCGCGGTCGAATGCGCGTTCTGGATCGCGATCGTGGTTCCGCTGCTGGTCACCGTGCTCTACGCGGTGAACTCGATGCTCACGCAGAGCTTCCTGACCGGCACGGTCGGCTCGGACAGCGGAGATCCGGCGCTGAACCAGGAGGTCGTCGGCCTGATGGCGGGCATCTCCTTCGCGGTCTTCCTGTTCGTCGTCGTGTTCGAGGTCGTGCTGACCGCGCTGTGGATCACGTTCGGGTTCAAGCTGCGGGCCGGGCGCACCTGGGCGCGGGTGGTGCTCACCGTGTTCGCCGCGTTCTGGGCGCTGTACTCGGTGGGCGGGCTGATCACCGGTGAGCCGGGGCTGACCGGCGCGCTCGCCGCGGACACCCCGACCCCTGCGGGCATCGTCGCTCTCGGCTACGCGCAGAGCGCCGTGGGCCTGCTGGCGATGGCGGCGTTCCTGGTGCTCGTGCACCTGCCCGCGTCGAACCGGTACTTCCAGGCGTCGAGGTTCCCGCGTTGATCGAATCGACCGAACCGCCCCGCTCGTTGCAGGCGGCGATCGGGTTGTGGGCCGCGCTGGCCGCGTTCCTGCTCGTGCAGACGGTGTTCTCCTGGGCGGACCGCGAGGAGCTGGAGCGCCAGCTCGTCGCCCACCACGTCGCCGCCCCCGACCAGGCGGGGGCCGTGACGCTGGACCGGCTGCTGCTCAACACCGCCCTGGCCGTGGTCTTCGCCGCCGGTTACGTCGCGGCGGGGGTGCTGCTCCGCAAGCGCAGGCCGTGGGCCAGGATCGGGGTCTGCGCGTTGTTCGCGGTCCAGCTCGTGATCGTGCTCGGCGGATTCTCGTTCTCCGCGGCCAACCTGATCGTGCTGGCCCTCGGCGGCGCCGCGGCCTGGTTCAGTTGGACGACGTCCAGTACGAAATGGGTGACCGGCGAGCATGGATGAAGCCGAGACCGGACCGGTGCTCTACGCCGAGCCCGGCTCGACCTGGTGGCCGGTGCTGTGGGGGCCCGGTTTCGCGCTGGTCGGGTTGATCGTCGAGCTGGTCACGCCCGCGGGCGGCGTGAACCTGGCGGTGTGGGTCCTGCTGGCGGGCGTGCTCGCCGGGGCGGCGGTGCTGTGGGTCCACGCCCGGCGGCGGGCGCTGGCGGTGCGGCTGACGCCGTCGGTGCTGACCGTGGGCCGCGAGGACGTCGAGCTGGCCCGGATCGCGTCGATCACCGACGTCGGGGCGCCGCTGGGGGCGCGGGTGCTCGGCGGCGGCTTCACCACGCCGAAGGGCACCGGCGAGATCCCGCTGCGGTTATCCGACGACAAGGTCGTGCTGGCCTGGGCGAAGGACCCGGCGACGCTGATCGACCGGCTCCGCCCCCTGCTGCCGGAGAGCTGATCGTTCCGGGTGGCCGTGCGACCGGTGCGGGCGGGATGCGTGAGACGCTGCTCCGGTGACGTTCCCGGAACCGTGGTCCGCTGACGGGCCGATGCTCAGCGAGAACACCGCGGACGCGGCCGAACCCCGCGCCGGACTCGCCCAGCCGTGGCGGGCGGCGGTGGCGGCGGCCGAACTCGTGCTCGTCGCGGCCCTGGTCGTGCTGGCCTGGTGGTGCTGGGGCCGCGCGCAGCTCGCAGTGGAGGTGTCCGGCGCGACCGGCGTCCCGGTGCGCTCGACGCGGATCTTCGGCGACTGGGCCGCGCTCGGCATCGCGGCCCCGACCTTGGCGGCCGTGCTGTTCGTGGACGCCGTCCGCCAGCTGATGCTCGCCTGGGCGGTCCGCCGCCCCCCGCGCCGGGATTCCGCAGCCTGACGGGTGCGCGACGCACCGCGCCGCCCCGGCGAGGGTGGGACCGGTCACTGCGGACGGCCTGTCAGACTGGTGGCGTGACAGCCGAAACTCCTGGCAACACGAGTCCGAACGCCACTGCTCGGTCGGCGGAGCTGTTCGACCGAGCGCTCGCCGTGACGCCGGGCGGCGTCAACTCCCCGGTGCGGGCATTCAAATCCGTCGGCGGCACGCCGCGGTTCATGGTGCGCGCCGAGGGCGCCTACCTGTGGGACGCCGACGGCACCGAGTACGTGGACCTCGTCTCGTCCTGGGGCCCGATGGTCAACGGCCACGCGCACCCGGACGTGGTGCGGGCCGTGCGGGAGGCGGCCGTCGACGGCCTGTCCTTCGGGACGCCGGGTATCGGTGAGATCGACCTCGCGGCGGAGATCATCCGCCGGGTGGAGCCGGTGCAGCAGGTCCGGCTGGTCAACTCGGGCACCGAGGCGACGATGAGCGCGGTGCGCCTCGCCCGCGCCTTCACCGGTCGCACGAAGATCGTCAAGTTCGCCGGCTGCTACCACGGGCACGTCGATTCGCTGCTGGCCGGCGCCGGATCCGGCGTGGTCACGCTGGGCCTGCCGACGAGCCCCGGGGTGACCGGCGCGCAGGCCGCGGACACCGTGGTGCTGCCCTACAACGACATCGACGCGGTCCGCGCGGCCTTCGCCGAGTTCGGCGACGAGATCGCCTGCGTGATCACCGAAGCGGCGGCGGGCAACATGGGCGCGGTCGCCCCGCAGCCCGGTTTCAACGCCGCGCTGCGCGAGATCACCCGCTCCGCCGGATCGCTGCTGATCATGGACGAGGTGATGACCGGGTTCCGCGTCTCCGCCGCGGGCTGGTTCGGCCTCGACGGCGTCGCCGGGGACCTCTACACCTTCGGCAAGGTCATGTCCGGCGGCCTGCCCGCCGCCGCGTTCGGCGGTCGCGCCGACGTGATGGAGCTGCTCGCGCCCTCCGGGCCGGTGTACCAGGCGGGCACCTTGGCCGGGAACCCCGTCGCGGTCGCCGCCGGGCTCGCGAACCTGCGCGCGGCGGACGCGGACGCGTACGCGGCGCTGGACCGCAACGCGGCCCGCCTCGGCGACCTGCTCGGCGCCGCGCTGACCGAGGCCGGCGTGCCGCACCAGGTGGCGTTCGCGGGCAACCTGATCAGCGTCTTCTTCACCGAGTCCCCGGTGACGAACTTCGCCCAGGCCCAGGCCCAGCAGGCGTGGCGCTTCCCGGCGTTCTTCAACGCCTTCCTGGACCGCGGCGTCTACCCGCCGCCGAGCGCGTTCGAGTCCTGGTTCGTCAACGCGGCGATGGACGACGCCGCCTTCGAACGGATCGCGGAGGCGGCGCCGCACGCGGCGCGGGCCGCCGCGGCGGCTGAGGAGCCCACGGCATGAGCGGCACGAAGACGGTCGTGCACTTCCTGCGCCACGGCGAGGTGTTCAACCCGGACGGAATCCTCTACGGGCGGCTGCCCGGTTACCGGCTCTCGGACCAGGGCGCGGCGCAGGCGAAGCTGGTCGCCGAGTTCCTGGCGGGCCGGGACGTGCGCCACGTGGTGGCCTCCCCGCTGCAGCGGGCCCAGGAGACCGCCGCGCCGATCGGCGGCACCTTCGGACTGGACGTGGCCACCGACGACCGGCTGATCGAGTCGGCGAACAAGTTCGAGGGCCTGCGGGTGTCGGTGGGCGACGGGGCGCTGCGCTCGCCGCAGCACTGGTCGAAGCTGCGCAACCCGTTCCTGCCGTCCTGGGGCGAGCCGTACGTGGAGATCGCGCACCGCATGTTCGCCGCCGCGCAGCGCGCGCGTGCGGCGGCGGAGGGCCACGAAGCGGTGTGCGTGTCCCACCAGCTGCCGATCTGGACGTTGCGCCGGTTCGTCGAGGGCAAGCGGATGTGGCACGACCCGCGCAGCAGGCAGTGCTCGCTGGCCTCGCTGACCAGCCTGGTCTTCCGGGACGAGCAGCTGGTGCGCGTCGCCTACGTCGAACCGGCCGGTGAGACCGATCCGCGGGTGACCGGGGCATGAGACGGCTGCTGACCAGGGCCGCGCTGTCGGTGGCCGCGCTGAGCCTGATCGGTGGCTGCGCCACCGCGGGCACGGACGCCGTGGAGCAGGGCAGCGAGTTCACGTTCGTCTCACCGGGCGGGCAGACCCGCATCTTCTACCCGGAGGGCGAGCGGCAGCGCCTGACCGGGCTGCACGGCGACAGCCTGCTGAAGGAGGGCGAGCGGATCGGCCTGGAGGACTTCCAGGGCCAGGTCGTGGTCGTGAACCTCTGGGGCTCCTGGTGCGGTCCGTGCCGCGCGGAAGCCGACGATCTGCAGGCCGTCCAGGACAAGACGGGCCCGCAGGGCGTTCAAGTGCTGGGCATCGATGTGCGCGACAGCCGCTCGGCGGCGACGGATTTCCATCGGGATCGCGGTTTGACGTACCCGTCGATTTTCGACCCGTCGGGTCGTTCGCTGCTGGCGCTGAAGAACTATCCGCGAAGCGCGGTGCCGTCCACCATCATTCTGGATCGGCAACATCGGGTGGCCGCTGTTTTCCTCACGGAAATGCTCGAGAGCGAACTGCTTCCGGAAGTGCAGAAGGTCGCGGCGGAACCCGCGGCATGACGGGTTCCGGGCGTCGAATTCGGCGGGTTCCGCGGCTTCTCGGCCGCGGGTTCGCCGAATCCCGCCGCTCACCGGGTTCGTGATGCCGGACCGTTCGTGATGCCGGACCGGGCGCGGGTACGTCGTTCGGCCCACCGGTTGGGCCGAACGGTGCTCCGCCGCGGTCGTTCGCCGGAGCGCGGATGCCGCCGCGCGGGCTGATCGCCACCGGGATCAGGACGACCGGGCGGGCCGGGAGCCGGTCAGTTCCCGCCAGCAGTCCATGCACGTGCCCCGGCGCACCCACTCGTATTCGGTGCGCCCGTGCAGTTCGGTCGCGCTCGCTTCGACCCCGCAGTACGAGGTGACGGGGCAGTTCGGGTCGGCTTCCAGCGCACCGGCCGCGAAAGCGTGGCGTCCCGCGGGGATCGGCCGCCACACGTAGGTCAGGCCCTGCTGCGGGGGCATCGCGTCGACTCCATTCCCTAGGGCGTTCGTCCTGCCTGGGAATGAGACCTCCTCAACACTCGAATGGCAATGCACTTCACCGAATCGAGCGATGGCACGACTTCGGCGGAGGAAATAGGTTCCTGCTATGACCAGTGTTCGAGCGCGGGGACTGGGCGCTGAGATACGAGAACTCCGCAAGTCCGCCGGATTGCGATTGGAACATCTCGCGCATCGGTGCGGGTGGTCGCGGGCGACCCTCGGGCGGATCGAATCGGGTGAGCGGGTGCCGAGCGAGGTCGAACTCGCCGCACTGCTGGACACGCTCGCCGTGTCCGGCTCGGAGCGCGCCCGCTTGTTCGAGCTCGTCAACGCGGCCACCGAAGCCCGCTGGTGGGAGGCCGGGTACGCCGGGATGCCGAGCGCGCTCACCGCGCTGATCGACTTCGAGCGGCTGGCGACCAGGATCACCGATGTGGCGCTGGCGCTGGTGCCGGGACTGCTGCAGACCCCGGATTACACGCGCGCGGTGCTCAGCGCCGGCGGCGTCCGGGCCGCGGACCTGGAGTCGCGAGTCGCGCTGCGCCTCGGCAGGCAGGGCGTGCTCACCCGGGAGGAACCGGCGCAGCTGCACGCCTACCTCGACGAATCGGTGGTGCACCGGCCGGTCGGCGGGCACCGCGTGATGGCGGACCAGCTGCGGCACCTGGTGCGGATGGGGCGGCGGCAGAACGTGTCGGTGCGGGTGATCCCGTTCGCGGCCGGCGCGTACGCCGAGCTCAACGGCAGCCAGCTGATCCTGGAGTTCGCCCGGCAGCGTCCCGTGGTCCACCTGGAGCAGCGTCGCCGCGGCGCGTTCCTGGAAGTGCCCGCGGACACCGCCCCGTTCCTCGAAGCCGCCGCCCGATTGCCCTCGGTCGCCCTCGACCAAGCGGAGTCGGCACTGCTGATCACGGATGTCGCGGCCGGCATGGAACGGGAATGTGAGCGCGACGGTGCATTGGCGTAAGTCCAGTCACAGCGGCGAGGAGAGCAACTGCGTGGAGGTCGCCAGAGCCCCCGGCATCGTCGCGGTCCGCGACTCGAAAGCCCCCCGCTCCGCCACCCTCGCCTTCACCCCCGAACTCTGGACGACCTTCCTCCGTACCCTGACCCCCCACCGGTGACGAACACCACGACGTGCCTTTGACCTGCCACCGCAGGGCTTCGCCCCCGCGGCGAATCCGCACCTCGCGGCCGAAGGCCGAGTGCCTTTGCGGCGAAGCCGTGCCTTGGGCGGACGAAGTCACGCCTGCCTTGCGGCGTAGCCGTGCCTGGATTCGCGAAGCGAATAGCCCACGTCAAGAAGCTGACCACCGGCGGGTTCTCAGCTTCCTTCTCGCGAGGACGGCTTTTTCCCTCGTGGCGGAGCCACTTGGGAAAAAGATCCCGCAGCGAGAAGGAAGCTGAGGTTCCGCCACCCGCCCCACCTCGCAGATCACCCCGTCGCCCCCGGGCGGCCCGGTGCGTAGGCAGGCTAGAGGAGTCCTTACCCTCGGGAGCGTGAATCCGACCGAGCTCGCCGCTTCCGGACCGCTGCTGTTCGCGGCCGTGATCGCGGTGCTCGCCGGGGCCGTCAGCTTCGCTTCGCCGTGCGTCGTGCCGCTGGTGCCGGGTTACCTGGCGTACTTGGCGGGCGTGGTGGGCGCCGAGGCTCCACCGGTGGATTCCGCCGAAGCCCAGCAGGCCCGCCGCGGCCGGTGGCGGGTGGCGGGCGCGGCGCTGCTGTTCGTGGCCGGGTTCAGCGTCGTGTTCGGCGCGGGCACGTTGTTGCTGCTGGGCCTGTCGGACGCGCTGCTCGCGAACGAACTGCTGCTGCAGCGCATCGGTGGTGTCGTGACGGTCGCGATGGGCTTGGTGTTCCTCGGCATGATCCCGGCGCTGCAGCGGGACGTCCGGTTGCACCGGGTGCCGCGCGCCGGGTTGTGGGGCGCTCCGCTGCTGGGCGCCGTGTTCGGCCTCGGCTGGACTCCGTGCCTCGGTCCGACGTTGACCGGGGTGATGTCGCTGGCCATCGGGACCGAGGCCGGCGTCGGCACCGCGATGCGCGGTGTCCTGCTCGTGGCGGCGTACTGCGTCGGGCTCGGGTTGCCGTTCGTGCTGCTCGCGTTGGGCGCGCGGTGGGCGGTGCGCAGCACGGACTGGCTGCGCCGCCGGGGCCGTGCCATCCAGATCGCGGGTGGTGCGCTGCTGGTCGTGGTGGGCGTGCTGCTCGTCACCGGGCTGTGGGGAGAACTGATCGCTGTGCTGCGCGAACCCGTCGCCGGATTCGAGACGCCGATCTGATGTCGCACTTCCGCTCCCTGCTGGCGTTCCTGCGCAACACCTGGCGCGGGCTGACGTCGATGCGCACCGCGCTGGTGCTGTTGTTCCTGCTGGCGATGGCCGCGTTGCCGGGCGCGCTGATCCCGCAGCGCTCGCTGAACCCGTCCGAGGTGGACAAGTACTTCACCGAGTACCCGGATCTCGCCCCGGTGCTGGACAAGCTGGGCGTGTTCGAGGTGTTCAGCTCGGTGTGGTTCGCCTCGATCTACGTGCTGCTGTTCATCTCGCTGATCGGCTGCCTGCTGCCGCGCTGCCTGGAGTACTACAAGCAGCTGCGCGGCAGGCCGGTGCGCACGCCGCGGAACCTGGCCCGGATGCCGCACCACGCTTCGGCCACGGTGGACGGGACTCCGGAGGAGGCGTTGGCGGCGGCGCGGCGCAGGCTGCGCGGCTGGCGCAAGGACGAGCGCGAGGACGACGACGGCACCCGCTCGATCAGCGCGGAACGCGGCTACCTGCGGGAGGCGGGGAACCTGGTGTTCCACTTCGCCCTCGTCGGGATGCTGGTGACCGTGGCTGGCGGCAAGATCCTCGGCTACGAGGGCCAGGTGATCGTGCTCGCCGACGGGTCCGAGTTCTGCAACTCCGGTACCTACAACTACGACTCGTTCCGCGCCGGCCTCAGCGTGGACGGCACCCAGTTGAGCCCGTTCTGCCTGCGGGTCAACGACTTCGACGCGAAGTACCAGCACACCGGCCAGGTCGCGAGCTACCGGGTGGGCATGGAGTACCAGTCCGGCGCGGACTTGGACGCCGGGAACTGGCAGCCCTACGACCTGCAGGTGAACCACCCGCTGCGGATCGCGGGTGACCGGATCTACTTGACCGGCAACGGTTATGCGCCCCGCTTCACCGTCACGTTCCCGGACGGCGCGAAGCGCACCCAGCTGACCCAGTGGCAGCCGATGGACCCGACGACCATGTTGTCGCAGGGCGCCACGAAGTTCGACCAGCCCGGTGTCACCGACGACGTGCGGCGGCGGCAGACGCAGCTCGCGGTGACCGGCTTGTTCGCGCCGACGGCCGCCTACCAGGGCAAGGTGCTGAGCTCGCAGTTCCCGGACCTGCTCGACCCGACGGCCGCGGTGGACGTGCTGCGCGGCGACCTCGGCCTGGATTCGGGGCGCGGGCAGTCGATCTTCGGCGTGGACCAGAAGATGGTGGAGTCCGGGCGGTTGAAGAAGGTCGCGCGGGAGAACGTGCGGGTCGGCGAGGAGATCCGGCTCGACGACGGCACCACCGTCCGGTTCGACGGCGTGGAGCGCTGGGCGAACCTGCAGATCTCGCACGACCCGTTCCAGCCGTACGTCCTCGGCTTCGCGGTGGCCCTGATCTTCGGGATCAGCGCCTCGTTGAGCATCAAGCGCCGCCGGATCTGGGTCCGGGTGGCCCCCGCCCCCGGGACCGGTGCGGACGATCCCGCGCGTACCGTTGTCGAGGTCGGCGGACTGGCCCGCACCGACCAGGCAGGCTACGGCGAGGAGTTCACCCGGCTGGCCAAGGACCTGCTCGGAACGGACGGCTCCGATGCGGAGCCTCCGGGGGCCGAATCCGCACGCGGAAGGAAGAGCTGATGGTCAACCAGATGTTGTCCAACTACAGCGACATGGCGTTCGCGACTTCGGTCGTCGTCTACATCGCCGCCATGCTGCTGTACTTCGCGGAGTTCGCCTACGGCGGGCGCAAGCAGCCCGCCCGCGCTCGCGAGGAGCACCTGGTCACCGCGGGCGGCGCGGAGTCCGACTCGGCGACCGGTGAGCGGATCGGCCGGATCGACACTCCGAGCAAGCGCCCGCTGTCGGAGCGGTTCGGCGGCATGGCCGTGTCGATGACGGTGCTCGGTGCCTTGGTACACGCGGCGTCGCTGGTGTTCCGCGGCGTGGCCACCGGCCGCGCGCCGTGGGGCAACATGTACGAGTTCGGCTCGGCGATCTGCTTGGCCGCGGTGATCGCGTGGACGATCGTGCTGTTCCGGCAGATGCGCGCGGAACGCCGCGAGTCCTCGCCCGCGCAGCTGCGCGGGCTCGGCGGGTTCCTGCTGCTGCCGGTGGTGCTGCTGCTGTTCCTGTCGGGCACGGTGCTCTACGCCCGCGCCGCGCCGTTGCAGCCCGCGCTGCAGTCCTACTGGATCGTGATCCACGTCAGCGCGGCGATCGTGTCCAGCGGTGCGCTGCTGTTCGCCGGTGTCGCCAGCGTGCTGTTCATGCTGCGCGCGCGGCACGAGAACAACCCGCTCAAGCTGGCCCGGTTCGGTTCCCGGTTGCCCACCACGCAGGTGCTGGACCGGATGGCCTACCGCGCCACCGTGATCATCTTCCCGGTGTGGACGTTCGCGATCGTCGCCGGTGCGATCTGGGCCGAGGCGGCGTGGGGCCGGTTCTGGGGCTGGGACCCCAAGGAGACCTGTTCCTTCATCGCGTGGGTCGTCTACGCTGCGTACCTGCATGCGCGTGCGACCGCGGGGTGGCGGGGAGTCAAGGCCGCGTGGATCAACATCGTCGGCCTGGCTGTCATGATCTTCAATCTTTTCTTCATCAACATCGTCGTCTCCGGACTGCACTCGTACGCTGGGCTATGAGTTCATGATCCGATCCGGAGCACGACCGCCGGCCACCCGTTCCTCCGCGGAATCGGGTGGCCGTCACTCGTCCCGGTAAAGATCGAACCGATGTGTGGGAGGTACGGGAACGGTGACCGGACGGTACGAAGAGCCCGAAACGCAACGCGATGCGGGTTCGGCCTCGCCCGGTGCGGACTCGGCGCAGCAGGCGAACGGCGCGACGGATCACGCGACGCCGGATTACGGCGACGGTGCGGTGCCCGCGGCGCCGCAGCCGTACGCGGAACCGGGGACCACGCCGAACACTCCCCTGCAGGGCGCGGGGAACGCCGGCGGGCCGCAGCCGTACTACCCGGGCGGCAACCCGAACGTCCAGAGTGGACAGTCCGTCCCTGACGCCGGTCCGCAGTACCCGCAGTACACCGAGCAGACGCCGTCCGGCCCGCAGCCGAACCAGCAGCAGCCGAACCAGCCCCAGCCGAACCAGTCCGGTCCGTACCCGGTGCCCGGCGGGCCGTCCGGGCCGCACCAGGTCCCCGGTGGCCAGTCGGGTCCCTACCCGGCGCCGGGCGGGCAGTCCGGTCCGTACCAGGTCGCGGGCAACTCGGGTCCGTACCAGGTGCCCGGCGGGCAGTCCGGCCCCTACCAGGTGGGCGGCCAGCCGAACCCCTACGCGCCGGTCGCCGGACCGTTCCCGCAGCAGCAGGGCTATCCGCAGCAGCCGCCGCATGGCCCCGCGCCGCAGGGCGGGCAGCCGCAGGGCCAGCAGCCGGCCGGGCAGCAGCCGGCCGGTCAGCAGGCAGGAGTGCCGTTCGGCAAGGACCTCGCGTCCTCGCAGCTGCTGCGCCAGACCAAGCGCGCCCCGCAATCGGGTTGGCGCAAGGCGCTGTACGTGGCCAGCGGCCGTTCGATCAACCTCGGGGAGAGCGCGTCCGACCTGCGCCGCCGCGAGCTGATCGGCCGGATCAACCAGCCGCTGCAGGGCTGCTACAAGATCGCGATGCTGAGCCTGAAGGGCGGCGTCGGCAAGACGACCACGACCGCGACGCTGGGCTCCACGTTCTCCTCGCTGCGCGGTGACCGGGTCATCGCGGTGGACGCCAACCCCGACCGCGGCACGCTGAGCCAGAAGATCCCGCTGGAGACCACGGCCACCGTGCGCCACCTGCTGCGGGACGCGCAGCGCATCCGCAAGTACAGCGACGTGCGGTCCTACACCTCGCAGGGCCCGAGCCGGTTGGAGATCCTCGCCAGCGAGCAGGACCCGGCGGTCTCCGAGGCGTTCAGCGAGGACGACTACCAGCGCACGGTGACGCTGCTGGAGCACTTCTACAACATCGTGCTGACCGACTGCGGCACCGGACTGATGCACTCGGCGATGAAGGGCGTGCTCGACGTCGCGGACTCGCTGGTGATCGTCTCGTCCAGCTCCATCGACGGGGCGCGCAGCGCGTCGGCGACGTTGGACTGGCTCGACGCGCACGGCTACGGCCAGCTCGTGTCCCGCTCGGTCGCGGTGATCAACTCGGTGCGGCCGGGGTCCGGCAAGGTCGACGTCGACAAGCTCAGCGCGCACTTCGGTTCGCGCTGCCGCGCGGTGTCCCGGATCCCGTTCGACCCGCACTTGGAAGAGGGCGCGGAGGTCGAGCTGGACCAGCTCGCCGCCCCGACCCGGCTCGCCCTGCTGGAACTCGCGGCGATCGTCGCGGACGACTTCCCGCAGGCTTTCGGGCGCCAGCGCCAAGCCTGACCCCGCTTAGCAACGGCCCGCCCCACCTCGAATCCGGTGGGGCGGGCCGTTCGCTGTGCAAAGCCGACTTGAAACTCCGGCGCGCCCGTTCGCGGGCGCGGGAAGTCAGTCCTGGTCGCGGTCGTTCTTGTTGCGCTGTTGCTCGTCGAGACGACGCAGGAACTCCGGGTCGTCATCCGGCGCCAGCGGCGCTGCGCGACGCGGCGTGCTCGCACCCTCGTTCGCGGTGTCGCGCACGGGGCCGAACGCGCGCCACATCAGAGCGGCCACGGTGAGCGCGCCGATCGCTGCCAGGACGTAGATCATCAGGACACCTCCACTGCTCACCCCCGAGGTTAGCCGGAGAACGGCGGGTGGTGGGGTGCGCCGATCAGGGAACATCCAACGGTGCGGCGGAATTCGTCGGCGGCGCGGCGATGGGCCGTGCCCGGCCCGCCTCGGGCGGTGCTAGCCGCGGAGGCGGACCGGGCGCGTGCCGATCGTCGAGCGACTCAGGCGGAGCGGACGTCGTTGGTGAGTTCGGCCAACAGCGTGCGCACTTCCGATTCGCGGAACCGGCGGTGGCCGCCGGGAGTGCGAATGGAACCGATCCGGCCTGCCGTCGCCCATCTCGTCACCGTCTTCGGGTCGACCCGGAACAACGAGGCGACCTCACCGGGGGTGAGCAGCTGTTCCTGACCGTTCTGGCGAGACTGGGGAGTCGTCGCGGTCACAGGGGACCTCCACAATGCGGACGGTTTTTCGGGCATTCCGGTCGCATCCTGGCACCTCGATGGTCAGGTACTCGAACATTCGAGTCCAGGTAAAGGGAAGGTAAGGGACGAAAGCGGCGCTTCGGGCGAGATGGGGGAGAACTTCCCGATCTGCCCGTGCTCTACCCTGGCTGACGTGCAGGAACAGCGAACCGCATCGGTAACGGAGTCGGCCCCGCCGACCAACTTGGCGCGGGACATCGCGCTGTACACCGTGGTCAGGCTGGCCATGCTGCTCGCGGTCGTGGCCGTGCTGGCGCTCTGCGGGGTGCCGCTGCTGGTCGCCGCCGCGGTGTCCGTGGTGGTCGTCATGCCGCTGTCCATGGTGGTCTTCGGCGGGCTGCGCCGCCGCGTCGCCACCGGCATGGTGCACCGCGCCCGGCGTCGCGAACAACTGCGCGCCGAACTCCGCGGCGAGCGAGGGCAGTCCGATGACCAGGACTGATCCCCGCGGCTCCGGCGCGGTGACCGACCGCTCCTGCGACCGCACCCGCTCCTGGGCGGGCGAAGCGGTCCGCGTGATCGAAGCCGACGCGAACCGCAGCGCCGACACGCACCTGCTGCGGTTCCCGCTGCCGTCGGCCTGGGGCATCGACCTCTACCTCAAGGACGAGTCAACTCATCCGACCGGTTCGCTCAAGCACCGGCTGGCCCGATCGCTGTTCCTCTACGCCCTCTGCAACGGGTGGGTGACGGAGAACACTCCGGTGATCGAGGCGTCGTCGGGCTCCACCGCGGTCTCCGAGGCGCATTTCGCGCAGCTGCTGGGACTTCCGTTCATCGCGGTCATGCCGCGCTCCACCAGCCCCGAGAAGGTGGCGTTGATCGAGCGCCACGGCGGCACCTGCCACTACGTGGACCAGCCCGGCGCGATCTACGACGAGTCCCGCAGGCTCGCCGCCGAACTCGGCGGGCACTTCATGGACCAGTTCACCCACGCCGAACGCGCCACGGACTGGCGCGGCAACAACAACATCGCCGAATCGATCTTCGACCAGCTGGCGCTGGAACGGCACCCGATCCCGGAGTGGATCGTCACCGGAGCGGGCACCGGCGGCACCAGCGCGACGCTCGGCCGCTACATCCGCTACCGCAGGCACGACACCCGGCTCGCCGTGGTCGACCCGGAGCACTCCGTGTTCTACGACGCGTGGTGCCACGGAGATCCCGGCCGGACCGGCGAGCGCGGATCGCTCATCGAGGGCATCGGCAGGCCGCGGGTCGAACCGTCCTTCATCGGCCAGGCCATCGACCGCATGATCAAGGTCCCGGACGCCGCCTCCATCGCCACCATCCGCTGGGCCGAGGACGTGCTGGGCCGCCGCGTCGGCGGCTCCACCGGCACCAACCTGTGGGGAGTGTTCGGCCTCGTCGCGGAGATGGTGCGCGACGGCAGGACCGGCAGCATCGTCACGCTGCTCTGCGACGGCGGTGAGCGCTACGCCGAGACCTACTACGACGACCAGTGGGTGGCAGGTCACGGCTTCGACCTCAGCGGCCCGCTCGGCACTCTCGCCGAGTTCCACCGCAGCGGGACCTGGCCGCTCTCCGGGTGAGCGGCGAGCGGCACGTAGTCTGCGATCAAGCCACTAGTCCGAGGAGGGGCATGCGCCGGCCGACGAACTCAGCCGCGGTGCTGGTACCCACGGCCGCGCTCGCCGTCGTGCTCGCCGCCTGCACCTCGGGCGGGACGCCGCCCGCGCCGAGCAGCGCACCGGCCACGAGCGGCAGCGACCAGACCGAACCGGAATCGGTGACGCCGTCGATCACCCGCGAAGTGCCGCCGCAGCAACGCCGGAGCCTCGCGGGCGCCTCCGCGCCGCAGCTGTGCGGGCTGATCACCGTGGACGAACTCGCGCAGTTCGGCTACACCGTGCGGCCCGGAGTCCCGCGCGAGATCGGATTCGAACCGCCGGTGCGCGGCTGCCAGTTCCAAGCCGACAGCGGCGTGCGCTCGATCCTGATCGCCTCCCAGCCCGAGGGCTACTCGGATCTCGGGGAGGACGAGGTGCGCCTCGGCGAGCTGCCCGGCACGGAAACGTTGCGCGCCAACGACTGCACCGTGTTCGCCGCCGCGGGAGACGCGACCCTCCAGGTCACGGCGAAGGCCGCCGAAGCCGATTCCGACGAGTGCGAAGCAGCCCAGGGAATAACCCAGTACGTCCTCGCCGCCGTGCGGTGATGCTTTCCCGGTCGTTTTGCTTTGGTGGTCGGGTGGCGGAACCTCAGTGAGCCTCTCGCTGCGGGATCTTTTTCCCAAGTGGCTCCGCCACGAGGGAAAAAGCTGTCCTCGCGAGAGGCTCACTGAGAACCCGCGGGTGGTCGGCTTTTTGACGTGGGCTATTCGCTTCGCGAATACAGGCACGGCTTCGCCGCAAGGCAGGCTTGCTTCGCAGCCCAAGGCACGGCTTCGCCGCCATGCACGGCCTTTCGGCCGCTAAGCAGGCTTGCTTCGCAGCCCAGAGCACGGCTTCGCCGCTAGGCACGGCCTTTCGGCCGCAGAGCAGGCTTCGCTTCGCGGCCCAAGGCACGGCTTCGCCGCGAAGTGAGGCAGGTGAGCTTCGCCGCGCGGTGCGGGTTCGCTTCGCTGCGCCGGGTGGGGGTGGGTGCTCGTCGGTCAGCCGAATGCGAGGGCCAGGGCGGTGGCGAGGGCCCAGACGAGCATGGCCAAGCCCGTGTCGCGGAGGGCGGGGATGAGCTTGCGCCCGGTGCCGCCCCTGGTCACGGCCAGCACCGAATTGATCAGCAGGGGCAGGGCCAGGAAGCCCAGCAGCGCCCAGGAGTTGCGCAGGCCGATCAGCACGGTGATCAGGAACGGGATCAGCGCCAGCGTCACGTACAGGGTGCGGGTGTCGCGGTCGCCCAGCAGGACCGCCAAGGTGCGCTTGCCGGTGACCCGGTCCGTCGGGATGTCGCGCAGGTTGTTCGCCACCAGCACGGCGCTGGAGAACGAGCCGATGGCCACCGCGCCACCGACGCCGAAACCGCTGATCGTGCCCGCCTGCACGAACATCGTGCCGAGCACCGCGATCAAGCCGAAGAACACGAACACGGCGATCTCGCCGAGCCCCGCGTAGCCGTACGGCCGCTTGCCGCCGGTGTAGTACCAGGCTCCCGCGATGCACAGCGCGCCGAGCAGCAGCATCCACCACTGCCCGCTCAGCACGACCACGCCGATGCCCGCGAGCGCGCCCAGGCCGAAGCAGCCGAACGCCGCGTTGCGCACCGCCACCGGGTCGGCCGCACCCGAACCGACCAGCCGGAACGGGCCGACCCGATCGGCGTCGGTGCCCCGGATGCCGTCCGAGTAGTCGTTCGCGAAGTTCACCCCGGTGATCAGCAGCAGCGACACCGCCAGCGCGAGCAGCGCGATCGGCACGCTCCACTGGTCCACCCCGGTCGCCGCCCCGGTGCCGACCAGGACCGGCGCGATCGCGTTCGGCCACGTCCGCAGGCGTGCGCCCTCAATCCACTGCTTCACGGTCGCCATGTGAATCATCTTCGCGCATCACTCCTCGTCACCGGGTGAGAGTCGCGCGCAACGAGCGCCGGTCCGGCTTGCCGGGGCCGCGCAACGGCAGCTCGGCCACGAACTCGATGCGCTTCGGCGTGCTCGCCGCACCCGCGCGGTCCCGCACCGACGTGCGCAGTTCCGCCACCGGCGGTGGCGCCGACGGGTCGGCGGGCACGACGACCGCGACCACGGCCTGGCCCCACTCCGGATCGTCGATGCCCAGCACGCACGCCTCGCGGACGCCGGGGTGCTCGGTGAGGACGCGCTCCACCAGGACGGGGGCGACGTTCACGCCGCCCGTGATGATCACGTCGTCGGCCCGGCCGAGGATCTCCAACCTGCCGCCGTCGACGCGGCCCAGGTCGCCGGTGTGGAACCAGCCGTCGCGGAACGCGCTCGCCGCCTCCTGAGCCCGGTACCCGCGGGCCAGGGTGGGCCCGGCCAGTGCCACCGGCCCGGAACCGTCCTCGGCCGCCTCGACGTGCAGGCGCACGCCGTCCAGCGGGACGCCGTCGTAGACGCAGCCGCCCGCGGTCTCGCTCATGCCGTAGGTCGTCACCACCCGCACCCCGGCCGCCGCGGCCTGCTCGCGCAGCACGGGCGGGGTGGCGGCGCCGCCGAGCAGGACGGCGTCGAACTCCCGCAGCGCGGCCACGCCCGCGGCGTCGTCCAGCAGCCTGCGCAGCTGGGTCGGCACCAGCGCCGTGTAGTGCCTGCCCGGCGCGGCGAGGCTCCGGCGGGCGGCCGTGGCGAACCGGTCCGGGCGGAAGCCCGCCGCGGCGTCCACCGCTTCCAGCGGCGTGCCCGCGAGCAGCGCCCGCACCAGCACCTGGATCCCGGCGACGTGGTGCGCGGGCATCGCCAGCAGCCAGTGCCCCGGACCGCCGAGGCGCCGGTGGGTGGCCTCGGCCGAGGCGCGCAGCGCGGCGGCGGGCAGCAGCACGCCCTTGGGCGTCCCCGTCGAGCCGGAGGTGGCGATGACCAGGGCGGTCGGGTTCGACGGATCGTCCTCGCCGGGTCGCAGCGGGACGTCCGCGCCCATCGCTTCGACGATCGCGGCGTCGCCGTCCGGGGCGACCGGGAGCAGCGCCGGGCCGTCGCCGTCGAGCGCGCGGCGCAGCGCGGGCAGCACCGTCGTCGCCTGGGGGCCCGCCGGGACGGGCAGCGGCCGGAGTTCGCGGGCTGGCATGCCCGCCATCTTGCGCCCACCGCCGGTGCGGCCGGTGCGGCGGTGGGCGGTCACCGTGCGCTCGATCACCGGCCTTCGATCACCAGTTCGGATGATATCGCTCAACTGTTCGACTCGGCCGGTCGATGGTCATGTCAGAGCGACCTGCGAGCGAAGGCGGTGCGGACGATGAACTCCTGCGGTCACCCGATCACCGGGCGGACGGCCCTGCCGGGCACTCCCGTGCGGAACCGGTCAGTAGTACCAGGGGAACGGCGTCCAGTCGGGCTCCCGGCGCTGGAGGAACGCGTCCCGGCCCTCGACCGCCTCGTCGGTCATGTACGCCAGCCGCGTCGTCTCCCCGGCGAACAGCTGCTGTCCGACCAGGCCGTCGTCGATCGCGTTGAACGAGTACTTCAGCATGCGCTGCGCCGTCGGCGACTTGCCGTTGATCTCCCGTGCCCACTGCAGGGCGGTCGCCTCCAGTTCGGCGTGCGGCACGACCTCGTTGACCATCCCCATCCGGTGCGCCTGCTCGGCGTCGTAGGGGCGGCCGAGGGCGAAGATCTCGCGGGCGAACTTCTGCCCGACCTGCCGGGCCAGGTAGGCGCTGCCGAAACCGCCGTCGAAGCTCCCGACGTCGGCGTCGGTCTGCTTGAAGCGGGCGTGCTCGGCGCTGGCGAGGGTGAGATCGCACACGACGTGCAGGCTGTGCCCGCCCCCCGCGGCCCAGCCGGGGACCACCGCGATGACCAGCTTCGGCATGAACCGGATCAGCCGCTGCACCTCCAGGATGTGCAGCCGCCCGGCCCGCGCCGGATCGACGGTGTCGGCGGTCTCGCCCGCGGCGTACTGGTAACCGGACCGGCCGCGGATTCGCTGATCACCGCCGGAGCAGAACGCCCAGCCCGCGTCCTTGGGCGACGGCCCGTTCCCGGTCAGCAGCACGGCCCCGACGTCGCTGCACATCCGCGCGTGGTCGAGCGCGCGGAACAGCTCGTCCACGGTGTGCGGCCGGAAGGCGTTGCGGACCTCGGGCCGGTCGAACGCGATGCGCACGGTGCCGCGGCCGGGACCGTCCTCGACGCAGCGGTGATAGGTGATGTCGGTGAAGTCGAACCCGCTGACGGGTTCCCACACGGCCGGGTCGAACAGCTCAGAGACACGCGAGTTCAGCACGCCTGGGACAATAGGTCCCGTCTCGGCGTGCTGAACACCAGGAGGGCGCCGGCCAGTGTGAGCGGTGGCACGTCGCTCGGCCGGGATGACACCGGGTCGAAGCGGCCCGGCGGCCCCGGCGACACTGGGAGCGGTCAGGCAGCGTGCGAGGGAGTCCGGGGTGATGGGTTGAATCCGTCCACGGCACAGGCCGAGGTCATCGTCGATGAGCTGATCCGCAACCGGGTTCGGCACGTCGTGCTCTCTCCGGGTTCGCGCAACGCGCCGCTCTCGTTCGCCCTGCACCGGGCGTCGCAGGAGGGCCGGGTCCGGCTGCACGTCCGCATCGACGAGCGCAGCGCCGGGTTCCTGGCCTTGGGGCTGGCGGCGCGCAGCGGATGGCCGGTGGTGGTGGCGGGCACGTCGGGCACCGCCGCGGCGAACCTGCACCCCGCGGTCAGCGAAGCGACCCAGGCGGGGATTCCGCTGATCGTGCTCACCGCGGACCGCCCGCCGGAGCTGCGCGCGGCCGGGGCCAACCAGACGATCGACCAGCACCGCATGTTCGGTCCGCAGGTCCGGATGTTCGACGAGCTGGGCGTCGCCGAGAACCGCCCCGGGCAGCAGGCCTACTGGCGCAGCCAGGTCTGCCGCGCCCGGCAGGCGGCGCTGGGCACGGCGCGATCCGGCCCGGTGCACCTGAATCTGCCGTTCCGGGAGCCGCTGGTGCCGACCGGCGATCTCGAGTGGTGCGAGCCCTTGGACGGCCGCGCCGACGGCGGGCCGTGGACCGAAGCCGCCGTCGACGGCGGCGGCCCCAGCAGCCTGCGCGGGCCGACGGCGCGGCGCGGGCTGGTGCTCGCCGCGGACGGGAGCGCCGACGCGGCCGGAGCCTGGGGCGAACGGCACGGCTGGCCGGTGCTGTCGGAGACCGGCGGCGTCGGGCTCCCCGGCGGCGCGGCGATCAGCACCGGGATGTGGCTGCTGAACCAGCCCGAGTTCGTCCGCGAACACCGCCCGGAACAGGTGCTGTGCGTGGGCAGGCCGACGGTGTTCCGCCAGGTGCAGTCGCTGCTCACCGATGCCGGGGTGGAGGTGCTGCTGGCGCACGGCGGCGACGCGGACTGGCCGTCGCCCGGCCACGCGGTGCGGGAGGTCGCGCACACCTTCGAGGCCGGGCCGACCCGCTCGGCCGACCCGGAATGGCTCACCGCCTGGCAGCAGGCGGACCAGAAGGTCGCCGCCGCGCTGCACGCCGCGCTCGACCTGGAGCGCTGGCCGAACGGGCCGGTGCTCGCCAGGGACCTGGTCGACGAGCTGCCGGCCCGCTCGCTGCTGGTGCTGGGCTCGTCGAACCCGAGCCGGGACGTGGCGCTGGCGGCACGGCACCGCCCGGACGTCGCGGTGCACCGCAACCGAGGCGTGGCCGGGATCGACGGGACCGTCTCGACGGCGATCGGGGCCGCGCTGGCGCACGACGGGCCGACGTACGCGCTGCTCGGAGACCTCACGTTCCTGCACGACGGGAACGGGTTGCTGCTCGGGCCGCAGGAGCAGCGCCCGGACCTGACGATCGTGGTGCTCAACGACGACGGCGGCGGCATCTTCTCGCTGCTGGAACAGGGCGGCCCCGAACACCGCGGCTCGTTCGAGCGGGTCTTCGGCACCCCGCACGGCACCGACCTCGCCCAGCTGTGCGCGGCGCACGGCGTGGAGCACGTGCGGGTGCGGCAGCGCTCGGACTTCCCGGCCGCCCTGCACGGGCCACCGGGGCTGCGCGTCGTGGAGATCCAGGCCGACAGGTCGCAGACCCGCAGCCTCCACGCCCGCCTCCAGTCCGCAGTCAGCTCTGTTTTGATCGGGTGACGCCCTGCTTGTTCTTGGCCTGAGCAGGGGCGGGGTGGCGGAACCTCAGTCGTCTTCTCGCTGCGGGATCTTTTTCCCGAGTCCACTGGACGAAGGTGCATCCCGGCGGCGAGGGCGAGGTCTACGTCGTCGGAGTCGACCCGGACACGCAGGGTAATGGCTTGGGGAAGTCGTTG